>DASQDS010000209.1:0-2454 GCA_035634075.1 Pilimelia sp.
GTCATGCCGATCAGCAGGTGCTTGAGGCACCTGGTGCGGGCGGTGTCCTCGGGCGAGATGTCGGTGCGGACGAGGGTGTGCTCGAGGGTCATCCCGCTGTCGCCGCCGTAGACGGCCAGGACGGTGGCGACGACCGCCAGTTCCAGCGCCCGGCCCGGGTCGTCGGCGGCGACGGCCCTGGCGGCACCCATCATGATGCCGTGCGCGTCGGCGGCCGAGCCGATGTTGAACGCGATCCGGCCCCGGAGGCGGTCGATGTCGGCGCGCAGGATGCGGCCGTCGGCACCTTCCCGGGCGGCTGCCGCCAGTGCGGCGGCGCGGGTGGTCTGCCCGCAAGCCCAGGCGTTGCGGGCCGCCGCGAACAGCCGTGCGGCCCGGGGCTGGTCGGCGGCGGTCAGCTCAGCAGCGCGTTCATACGCGGCCGCCGCGGCGACGTACCCACCGCCGCGTTCGGCTCGGACCGCGACCTGCTCGAGTGCCGTGACAACGCCTTCGTCGGGACCTTCCGCGGCGGCGGCACGGTGCCACGCCTGACGGTCCACATCCCCGGTCCGGTCGAGTGCATCCGCGAGGGCCCGGTGCGCCTCGCGCCGTTCCAGTCCGGTGGCCGCCTGGTAGATCGCGGACCGCACCAGCGGGTGCCGCACCCGCACACTGTCACCGTCGGTCAGCAACCAGCCTGACTGCTCGGCCTGCCGCCCGGCCGGCGCGTCGACGCCGAGCAACGCGGCGGCGTGCCGCACCGTGGCCAGCCGCCCGGAGTTGTCGGCCGCCGCGACCAGCAAAAGCGTCTGTACGTGTTCGGGCAGCCGCCGGCACCGGTCGAGGAACACCCGTCCCACGTCGGCCGTCAGCGGCAGCTGGGCCGGCATCGGCACCGCCCCGCTGCGCTGCGCGTCGGTCAGCGCGGTGGGCAGCTCCACCAGGGCCAGCGGGTTCCCGCCCGCCTGTGCCAGCAGCCGGGTGCAGACCTCGTCGGCAAGCGGCCCGCCCGCCCGCTGTGCGAGCAGGGCCCGCGCCGCCGGCTCGTCCAGACCACGGATCAGCAGCGCCGGAACACCGTCGTGTCGGAACGTTCGCAGGTCGCCGTCTCGAGCGGAGAACACCATCGCCACCCGGTCGGCGGCGATGCGCCGGGCCGCGAAGAGCAATGCGTTGGCCGACGCGTCGTCGAGCCAGTGCGCGTCGTCGACCACGCAGAGCACCGGCCGTTCCTCCGCCGCCTGGGTGAGCGCGGACAGGGTGGCCACCGCGATCAGGAACGGGTCGACCGCCGGACCGTCCTCCTGCCCGAACGCCACCCGCAGCGCCCGCGCCTGCGGCACCGCGAGCCGGTCGAGCAGCGGCAGGATCGGACGCACCAGCCGATGCAACGCCGCGAACGCCAACGGCGACTCGGATTCCAAGCCCTGAGCGCGTAGCACCCGGGCGTCGCCCGCACCGGCGACCAGGTCATCGAGCAGCGCGGACTTCCCCACCCCGGCCTCGCCGTGGATCACGATCGCCCCGGCGCTACCTCGGCCTGCCTGATCGAGCAGCGCGGCGAGACGCGCCCGTTCAGTGTCTCGCCCATGCAGCACGGCACGACGTTACCCCGCCGGACACTCCCGTCGGCGCCCACCGCCGACCGCATGATGCCCGGTGAACACCACTCTCGCCGGCCATGCCGCCCGGTCGCAGGCGGTACGACGAAGCCGGTCCGGGACCCCGGCACTTTGGCCGGGGCGAGCGCCGCCCGTGTGCACCAGGGTGAGGAGGTCAACACGGTCCGGTCCGACCTCAGCCGGCCGCCACCATGTGATCGCGGAGTTGCCATGAATGACGTCACCGCACGAGTCGGAACGCACACCTGGGTCCAGCGCACTGGTGGGCAGCTATCCGGAACCGAACGCCGCTCGCTCGTTGGTCCACTCGTCTCGGCGCACGCCACCAACACGATCGGCCGCCTGTCGATGCTGGTCCGGCTCAACTCGGGCCGCCGGACGCGGATCTCACCGGCGCAGTTGACGGCGCCCCGTTCAGCGCTGACCCACGCCGCCGAGGCACAGGCACGGCGTCGGCTGAGTCCGGCGCTGCTCAACCACTCGTACCGGACGTTCGCGTTCGGCGCTGCGCTGGGCGCTCTGAAGAAGCTCACGGTCGACCGGGAGGTGCTGTTCGCCGCCGCGATGCTGCACGACGTCGGGCTTCCCAGCCCTGTCCCCGATGTCGACTTCACCCTTGGCAGCGCCCGCATCGCCCGCGACGTCGCCGAGGAGGTGGGCCTGTCGTCCGCGGCCACCGAGACCTTGCGAACGGCCATCACCTTGCACCACAGCCCGGACGTGACCCTCGCTGACGGTCCGGTCGCCTACCTGCTGTCGGCCGGCGCCGCTCTCGACGTGGTCGGCCTTCGCTGCTGGCAACTCCCGCCGGACCTGCTCACCGCCGTCGTACGACAGCATCCCCGGCTCG
>DASQDS010000210.1:0-1700 GCA_035634075.1 Pilimelia sp.
AGCTACGAACACAAAGTTGCCAAGAATAACTTCGCTGCCCCCGTTTGGCGTCCACTCACGACGGAGACAACAGAGGGCATGGCTACTACGGGAAAGCCGCCCGCGCCCGTCGTCGGCGCCGCGGTAATCAGCGGACTGTTCGGATTGATCTTCGTGTTCGCCGGGATCGTCACGGTGGCGAGCAGCGGATTCAATGACGCCACCGGCATGAGCTTGCTCTTCGGGGCCGTGTTCTTCGGCCTGACGTGGACGTTGCTGCGCGGCAGCCGGGCCGCGCAGGTCGCCGGCATCGTCATCGGCACCCTGCTCGTCGTCAGCGGCGTGGTGCAGCTCGCCACGCGGCCGGGCGCCGTGCTGGGCATCGTCCTGGGCGCGGCGCTGGTCGCCCTGCTCAGCGTGCCGCGCAGCGCCCGGGAGTACTTCGACCACGGCCGCGGGGCGCGCCTGGGCTCGCCCTCGCACAGCTGACCCTACGAGGCGCCCCACGGGGAGCCGTACTCCGTGAGCTTGTCCAGGAACGGGACCGGAGGCATCGCCTCCGGTCCCAGCACACCCGTACCGCCCCACCCGCCGGCGGCGAGCAGCTCCAGGGCGATGACCGGATTGATCGCCGTCTGCCAGACCACCGCCTGGTGGCCGTACTCCGCCATCGACCACTCGTTGTCAACGACGTGGTGGAGGTAGACCTCGGCCGGCGCACCGTCGCGGCCGAGGCCCCGCACCCAGGTGCCCGCACAGGTCTTGCCGGTCATCCTGTCGCCCAGCGTCGCCGGGTCCGGCAGGCACGCCGCCACCACGTCCCGCGGTGACACGGACACCCCGCCCACCCGCACCGGCGCCACCGAATCCAGGCCGAGCTTGTGCAGCGTGCGCAGGACGTCGATGAACTCCTCGCCCAGGCCGTACTTGAACGTGACCCGGTCGCAGTCGACCCAGCGCGGGATGAGCAGGACCTCCTCGTGCTCCACGTTGACGCACTCCACCGGCCCGATGCCGGCGGGGAAGTCGAAGACCTCCGGCTCGGAGAACGGCTCGGTGGTGTACCAGCCGCGGTCCCGCTCCCAGATCACCGGCGGGTTGAGGCACTCCTCGATCGTCGTCCAGATCGAGAAGGACGGCGCGAAGTCGTAGCCGGCGACCACCAGGTTCGCCCCGTCGCGCACCCCCACCTCGTCCACCCGCGTGAAGAGTTCGTCGGCCGCATACCTGGCGAAGACGTCCGACAGGCCCGGCTCCACGCCGATCCCGACCAGCGCCAGCCGGCCGGCGTCCACCCAGGACGGTGCGAGCGCGAACTGATCGTCGCCCAGCTTCACGCCCGGCAGCGCGAACGGCTCGGTGGGGTGCGGCGAGGACAGCGACATCGCCATGTCGAGGTAGTCGGCGCCCGCGTCGAAGGCGCCGGTGAAGACGGGCAGGACGAACCGCGGGTCGACGGCGGTCAGCACGTGGGTGATGCGGTGCGCCCGGCACAGTGCAGTGACCGCGCCGGCCGACGACGCGTCCACCTGCGCGGCCACGAACCGCGGGTCGGCGACCGCAGCCACGGCCCGGGCCGCCCGGGCCGGGTCGTAGTCCGCCACGACCATGGTTTCGAAGAACGGTCGCCGGGCGGCGATCGCCACCGCCGCCGAGCCCACTCCCCCGGCGCCGACCAGCAGCACCCGCATCAGCCGTCCCGCCCGTCCAGCAGCGGCTGG
>DASQDS010000211.1:0-3752 GCA_035634075.1 Pilimelia sp.
GGACCGGGGGGAGCTGCGGCGGGCCGGGTGCGCCCGGTGGCGAACCGCCGGTGCGGCCGGCTTCGCCCTCCCGCGGCGACGCCACCACGTCGTCCGGCGGCCAGACATCCTCGGGCGGCCAGAACTCCGGATCGGCGTCCGGGTGGGCTCCGGACGCGCCCGGGCCCGGCACATAGACCCGATCGGCGTACGGCTCCTCCACGGCTACCTCCCCATCAGATCGCCGGTCGCACGTCAGTACGCATGAAGCGTTGCACAGCACGTCACGTGACGTACACCGCCCATGCCCCGGCCTCGGTCCACCAGGCGCGCTTTCGGTTGAGCGTGCCCGCGACGCCGTCGTCGACGTAGGGCAATTCTTCCTCACGAGGTGTTATCGACGCCGCCCGCCCGCGGGCCCGCCGCACCTCCAGCCGCATGCGGCTGCCGCGGAAGAGCGAGCGCGACACCACCGGCACCGCCACCGCCACCTCCACCAGCCCGTCGGCGGGGTCGGCCGTGGTCACCAGCGGGATGCCGGACAGCTCGGCGTAGCCCTGGGCGTTGGCCACCACGCAGGCGAGGAGCGGGTCGCCGCCGTCACTGAGCACGGCGTCGTCCACCTCCACCCGGCCCAGCCACGGGACCGCGCGGCCGGTGTCGTCGGAACCGCCGAGCAGCGCGCCGTCGAGGGTCACCGAGCCGCCGTCGTTGCGCAGCAGGTCCAACCGGCGGGTCCGGCCGCCCAGGACAGCCGCGGCCACCGCCGCGGGGTCGCGCGGCAGGTCGAGCAGGGCGGCCAGGTCGCGGTGCCCACCCGACCGGGCCGGGTCGAGCGGGAGGACGCCGACAGGCGGCAGGTCCGGCACGGTGCGGTCGGCCGCCAGGTCGGCGGGGCGGCGACTCGGCGGTGGCGCGTACCGCCGGACCAGCCGGCGCAGCACGGCGCGCAACTGGCCGTCGGCGGCCGTCGCGACGACCAGCCGGGTCCCACCCGCCGGCGCAGGCCAGGGCAGGCCGTCGGGGCGGGCGGGCCCGTCCAGGCGGGCCAGAACCGCGTCGATCTCGGCGTCGGAGTTGGCCGTGCAGGTGTGGACCCGGGCGCCCGCCGCCGTCAGGGCGTCGGCGCAGGCGAGCACCGGCACGCGCGGCGGCGGCGGCGCGCACCCGGCCTCGTCGCCGCAACACCCACCGTCGGCGTGCCCGTCGCCGAGCGTGAGCAGCAGCACCTCGTACACGGGCTGGGCCTCCTGCCTTGCCGAATAGCCGTCAGGTTCTTGTTAGCCTGACACCTCGGGCTCGCCAAACGGTCGCCACACCTGGCACCCGAGCCCGCAGAAGGCGGGAAGAGATGCCAGCGATCGTGCTCATCGGCGCCCAGTGGGGCGACGAGGGCAAAGGCAAGGTTACCGACCTGTTGGGCGAGCAGGTCGACTACGTGGTCCGCTACTCCGGCGGCAACAACGCCGGCCACACGGTGATCACCCCGGACGGGCAGAAGTACGCCCTGCACCTGATGCCCTCCGGCGCGTTGTCACCGAACGCCATCATCGTGATCGGCAACGGCGTGGTCGTCGATCCCAAAGTGCTGCTCGCCGAGATCGACGGGCTCGCGGAACGCGGCGTCGACGTGTCCCGCCTGCGGATCTCCGGCGACGCGCACCTGATCATGCCGCACCACCGGGCGTTGGACCGGGTGGTGGAGCGGTACCTCGGCTCGGCGCGCATCGGCACGACGGGGCGGGGCATCGGGCCCGCGTACGGCGACAAGGTGGCCCGCACCGGCATCCGCGTGCAGGACCTGCTCGACCCGGGGATCCTGCGCAAGAAGCTGGAGCTGGTGCTGCGGGAGAAGAACCAGATCCTGTTCAAGGTCTACACCCGCAAGGCGATCGACGTCGACGCGGTGGTGGAGGAGTACCTGACGTACGCCGAGCGCCTGCGGCCGTACATCGCGGAGACGCGCGCGCTGCTGTGGGGGGCGCTGGAGCGCGGCGAGGCGGTGCTGCTGGAGGGCGCGCAGGCCACGATGCTCGACGTGGACCACGGCACGTACCCCTTCGTCACGTCCTCGAACCCGACGGCGGCCGGCGCGTGCGTCGGTTCGGGCATCCCGCCGACCGCGATCACGAAGGTGATCGGCGTCTCCAAGGCCTACGCGACCCGGGTCGGGTCGGGGCCGTTCCCGACGGAGCTGTTCGACGAGTTCGGGGCGCACCTGCGCAAGATCGGCGGGGAGTACGGCACGACGACGGGCCGGGAACGGCGCTGCGGGTGGTTCGACGCGGTGGTCGCCCGGTACGCGACCCGGGTGAACGGCATCACCGACCTCGTGGTGACGAAGCTCGACATCCTCTCCGGGCTGGAGAAGGTGCCGATCTGCGTGGCGTACGAAATCGACGGCGAGCGGGTCGACGAGATGCCGATGAGCCAGACGGCGTTCCACCACGCCACCCCGATCTACGAGGAGCTGGACGGGTGGTGGGAGGACATCACCAAGGCGCGCACGGAGGCTGACCTGCCGGAAAACGCCCGCCGCTACGTGGCCCGCATCGAGGAGCTGGCCGGCACCCGCGTCAGCGTGGTCGGCGTAGGCCCAGGCCGAGAAGAAAACGTAATCCGCCACCCCCTCCTGTAACGGCCCACTCCATCCCGGATCACCGCGTGATCAAGGGATTCGTGCCACGACACGCCGCTGGCGTTGGCACGAAGCCCTTGATCACGCCCGGCGGGGGCAGGGGTTGTCCACAGGGTCGGTCGGGGGTTGTGCACAGGGTTATCCACAGGGGTGGTTTTCCGCCATCCGCCGCCGCAGTGTCGGCGGTCATGGAGCCTCTCGACGTTGCGGCCCGCGTCGCCGCCGGGCAGGACGGCGTACTGACCGCCCGGCAGGCCATCGCCTGTGGCGTGCATCCCACACAGGTCCGCGACCTGTGTCGCGCCGGTCGGTGGCGCCGGCTCGCCCGCGGAAGCTATCTCGTCGACGCCGACGTCGTGGGCCCGCCGGCGCGTCGGGCGGTGATCCGGGCCGCCGTCGCGTCGGCCGGTCCGGGCGCCGTCGCGGTGCTGGACACGGCCGCCGAGATGTGGGGCATCGCCGGCCTGCGACGGACGGCTCTGGTGCACGTCTCGGTGCCGCCCGACAGCCCGCGCGCGCAGCGCCGCCGGCATCCCGACATCGTCGTGCACCAGCTCGGGCTGCGCTCCGCCGACGTGACCTCGGTGGCGGGCATCCCCGCCACGACGCCAGTGGTGACGGTCGCGGACGTGATCCGTCGGGTCGAGCGCTACTCCGCGGTGGCGCTGCTCGATTCCGCCCTGAACACCGGCCGGTTGGGCGAGGCCGACGTGGCGGCCATCCCGCGGCTGATTCAAGGTCGGCGCGGTGCGGTCGCCGCGCGGGGCGTGCTGGCCGAGGCGGACGGCCGGGCGCAGTCCCCGCTGGAGACCATGGTGCGGCTGCGGTGCGTGGACGGCGGAGTGCCGCCGGACGACCTGCAGGTCGAGGTGCGGGACCCGGACGGTTACCTGCTCGGCGTCGGGGACCTCGGCTGGCGGGCCGCGAAGGTGATCGCGGAGGCGGACGGCGCCGGCCCGCACGGCTTGCCGGCGGCGGTCTACCAGGATCGCCAACGGCAGAATCGACTGGTCAACGCCGGCTGGCTGATCCTCCGCTTCACGTGGCACGACGCCCAGCGCGAGGACTACATCCCGTACACGGTCCGCACGGCCCTCAATCGCCAGCCGTGATCCCGCCGTACTCCTGCCGTGAT
>DASQDS010000212.1:0-12719 GCA_035634075.1 Pilimelia sp.
CGACGGACGTGCTCCAGGCCGAGCAGCTGGGCACAGGCCACGCGGTCCGGGTGGCGCTGGACGCGGTCCCGGACGACGGCGGCACGGTGGTCGTCCTCAACGGCGACGTGCCGCTGCTGCGGCCGGAGTCGCTCGCCGCGCTGATCGCCGCCCACGAGGGCGCGGGCGCGGCCGCCACGGTGCTGACCGCCGAGGCGGCCGACCCGACCGGGCTCGGCCGGGTCATCCGCGCGGCCGACGGGTCGCTGGAGCGCATCGTCGAGGAGCGGGACGCCACGCCGGAGCAGCGCCGGCTGCGCGAGGTCAACGCCGGGATCTACGTGTTCGACGGCAAGCGGCTCGCCGCGGCGCTGGGCGAGGTGTCCCGGGACAACGCGCAGGGCGAGGAGTACCTGACGGACGTCATCGGCGTGTTCGCCGCCGCCGGCGAACCGGTTGGCGTGCACGTCGCTGCCGACCCGGGGGAGACGCTCGGCTGCAACGACCGGGCGGAGCTGGCCGAGCTGCGCCGCCGCCTGCGGGACAGGGTGAACGCGGAGTGGCTGCGCGCCGGGGTGTCGATCCTCGACCCGGCGACGACCTGGATCGACGTGACGGTCCGGCTGGGCCGCGACGCGGTCGTGGACCAGAACACGCAGCTGCAGGGTGCCACCGAGGTCGGCGAGGGCGCCGTCGTGGGGCCGGACACCACGCTCGTCGACACGGTCGTGGGCGCGGCGGCCAGCGTGGTGCGGGCGCACGCCATCGGGGCCGAGATCGGCTCCGACGTCACGGTGGGCCCGTACGCGTTCCTCCGGCCCGGCTCGCGGCTGGGGGCCAAGGCGAAGATCGGCACGTTCGTGGAGACCAAGAACGCGGACATCGGGCCGGGGGCCAAGGTGCCACACCTGTCGTACGTCGGGGACGCCACCGTCGGCGAGGGCACCAACATCGGGGCCGCCACGGTGTTCGCCAACTACGACGGGGTGTCGAAGCACCACACCGTCATCGGCAGCCACGCCCGCACGGGCGCGGACAACATGTTCGTGGCGCCGGTGCGGGTCGGCGACGGCGCGTACACGGCGGCCGGCTCGGTCATCACCGCCGACGTTCCGCCGGGCGCGCTCGGGGTGGCCCGCGGCCAGCAGCGCAACATCGACGGCTGGGTCGGCCGGCGCCGGCCCGGAACGGTGTCCGCCGAAGCGGCCGCCCGGGCCCTCGGCGGGGCGACCGACCCCGCCGCTGCCGACTCCGCCCCGCAGTCGCCGGACAACGCCGCGGAGTGATCCATCGCCCCGTCCTCCTTCCGTGGAGTGACGGTTGCCACTTTGCCCCCCGCCCCCGTTGACCAAGAGAGTGTCACGGGCAGACTCGGTGCGCGGCCGGGATACTGGGGCGCATGGAGCGAGCGGCTGAGGGAGCAATCGGGCCGATGGGCAGCATCGTCGCGGACAACCGGAAGAGCCTCATGCTGTTCTCGGGGCGCGGGTTCCCTGAGCTGGCCGAAGAGATCGGCGAGGTGCTCGGAACCGCGCCGACACCCACGGACGCGTACGAGTTCGCAAACGGGGAGATCTTCGTCCGCTACCGGGAGTCGGTGCGCGGCTCCGACGCCTTCGTGGTGCAGTCGATCACCCACGGCGTCAACAAGTGGCTGATGGAAACGCTGCTCATGGTGGACGCGCTCAAGCGCGGGTCGGCCAAGCGGATCACCGTGGTGCTGCCGTTCTACCCATACGCCCGGCAGGACAAGAAGCACCGCGGCCGCGAGCCCATCTCCGCGCGCCTGGTGGCGGACCTGCTGCGGACCGCGGGCGCCGACCGCATCCTCACGGTCGACCTGCACACCGCCCAGATCCAGGGCTTCTTCGACGGCCCGGTGGACCACCTCTTCGCGATGGACACCCTCGCGACGTACGTGCAGAGCAGGTACGCCGGCCGCAAGCTCACCGTCGTCGCCCCGGACTCGGGCCGGGTGCGCGTCGCGGAGCGGTGGACCGACCGGCTGGGCGGTTCGCCGCTGGCGTTCATCCACAAGACCCGGGACCCGATGAAGCCCAACCAGGTGGTCGCGAACCGCGTGGTCGGCGATGTCGAGGGCCGGGTGTGCCTCATCGTCGACGACATGATCGACACCGGCAGCACGATCACCAAGGCCGCCGAGATCCTGTTCGCGTCCGGCGCCGCCGACGTCATCATCGCGGCGACGCACGCGGTGCTCTCCGACCCGGCCACCGAACGCCTGAAGAACAGCCGGGTGACCGAGGTCGTGGTCACGAACACGCTGCCCCTCGGGCCGGAGAAGCAGATCGACAAGCTCACCGTGCTGTCGATCGCGCCGCTGCTCGCCCGGGCGATCCGCGAGGTGTTCGACGACGGCTCCGTCACGACGCTCTTCGGCGGCTTCAGCTAGCCGCCCCGCCCCGCCCCGCCGCGCTGCGCCACGCCCTCGGTGCGCCGCGCTCGCCGCGCCGCGCTCGCCGCGCTCGCCGGCCGGCGCTCCCGCGCCAGGAATTTTGAGATCTTGGAGAGTTGAGACCAAGGGGCGAACCATGACTCGCCCAGATCGGGGGGCCTGGCGGCCGGCACGGGCACAGGTTGCCTGGCATCGGAGCGGCCCTTCGGTGGCGGCGTCGCGGGGTGATTGGCTGATGGGGTTGTTCGGCGCCAGGGGTGGCCGCGAGGCGGGGGCGGGCTCGGGTAAGCTAGGGCGGTTGCCACGGCGAGGGTGCCCTGCGGGCCGCTGCTACACGAAGCGCCGCAAGGAGGCACCGTGATCGACGCGGTGCTCCGGGCCTGCAGCCCCGTCGCGCCCCCTCGCCCGGCACCGCCGCCGCCCTCACGCAGCCAGACGAACGCATCAGGAGTACTCCCGTGTCTGAGGTAAAGATCAGCGCCGAGCCCCGCACCGAGTTCGGTAAGGGTGGTGCCCGCCGTACCCGCCGTGCCGGCAAGGTGCCCGCCGTGCTGTACGGCCACGGCGAGGCGCCCAGGCACGTCGCGCTGCCCGCCCGCGAGTTCGCGGCCGCCATCCGCCACGGTGGGCTGAACCAGGTCTTCGCCATCGAGGTCGCCGACGGCACCCAGCTGCTCGCGCTGCCCAAGGCGATCCAGCGCGATCCGATCAAGGACACGTTCGAGCACGTCGACCTCGTGATCGTGCGGCGCGGTGAGCAGGTGACCGTGGACGTCCCGGTCAACCTGGTCGGGCAGGCGGCGAGCGACACCCTGGTCGTCACGGAGAACACGACGATCTCCATCACGGCCGAGGCGCTGCACCTGCCGGAGCAGCTGGAGGCCTCGATCGACGGCTTGGAGGCCGGCACGCAGGTGACCGCGGCGGACGTGCGGCTGCCGCAGGGCACCCAGCTCGCGGTCGACCCCGAGCTGGTGATCGCGCTGGTGACCGGTGCGCAGTCCGCCGAGCAGATGGCCGCCGAGGGCGGCGAGGCCGGCGAGGACGCGGGCGCCGAGTCGGGCGCCGCGGCCCCGGCCGACACCACCGCGTAGGCCCGCCGACCCCTGGGGGCGGCCGGTACGCGGAGCGAGCATGTGTCGATCAAGGGCTTGTCGGGGCCGCCCCCGATGTGCCCTTGATCGTCCCCAGAGGTGCTGCCGGTAGGGAGAGGCGGGATGGCGGAGCAGGAGTCGCCCTGGCTCGTGGTGGGGCTCGGCAACCCGGGCAAGGAGTACGCCGACAACCGGCACAACGCCGGGTTCATGGTGGCCGACCTGCTCGGCCGCCGGGTCGGCGCCAGCTTCGGCCGGCACCGCAAGGCGGTGGCCTCGGTCGCCGAGGCGCGCCTCGGCGTGGGACTCGACGCGCCCCGCCTGGTGCTGGCCAAGCCGCTGACGTACATGAATCTCTCGGGGGCGCCGGTCGCGGCCCTGGCGGCCTTCTACAAGGTGCCGACCGGGCGGATCGTGGCCGTCCATGACGAGCTCGACCTGCCCTACGGGCAGGTGCGGGCCAAGCTGGGCGGCGGTGAGGGCGGCCACAACGGCCTGCGGTCCATGTCCAAGTCGTTGGGCACCAAGGAGTACGTGCGGGTGCGCTTCGGCATCAGCCGGCCCCCCGGCCGGCAGGATCCGGCCGATTACGTACTGTCGAACTTCTCTGCCGTAGAACGCAAGGAGCTGGACTTTCTCGTCGACCGGGCGGCCGACGTCGTGGAGTCCATCGTGGTCCGCGGCCTGGAGTGGGCGCAGAACGCGTACCACGGCGCCTGACGACGCGCGACCGTTAGCGGTGATATTCCACCGTACGGTCGGGTAGCGTGACGCGGTTGTGTCTTGCCCGTTTGTTAACGCGGAGGCAGTCTGTTCCGGGACGCCCGCACGGGGTCCACGCGATCGGCACTCAGGGGGGAGGGCAGGTTGGACGGGCGGTTTGACGACGAGCCGACGACCACCGACCTGTCCCGGTATTACGACGCGAGCGACGACGACACGCTGATGCTCGCCGCCATCCAGGACGACTACGACTTCGGCGCCGCCCCGGCCAGTCCCGAGCCGGTGGGGGTCACGACGACCGGCTCGCTGCGCCGGGTGATCGACTACCCGCACGCCGCGCTGGCCCGCCCGACCGTCGTGCCCGACCGGCCGTACCCGGTGATTCCCGGCCGCCCACCCGCACAGTCGACCGCGCCGCCGCTCGCCCCCACCCGGCCGGCCTGGCAGCCCGCACCGGCGCCACCCCGGCCGGCGGACCGAGGCCTCCTGGACAAGGTCTTCCCGGAGATTCCCGACCGGGGTTTCCGGCCGCCGACGCACCGCGAGCCGCCGGACGGCCGGGTCCCCGACCCGGTGACCAGGCCGCCGTTCTGGCGCCGCCGCGAGCCGGTCGCGGGCCGGGCAAGCTGGCAGGGCCGGTACGTGGCGACCCTGCTCGCCGTCGACGTGCTGGTCGGGCTCGCCGCCGGTGCGCTGGCATTCGCCCTGCGGTTCAACCACATCACCGCGTACAACCGCTTCTACCTGGCCTTCTCCGCGCTGCTGCCGGTCGCCCTCGTGGCCGTTCTGGCGATGAACCGGGCGTACGAACGCCGCTACCTCTACGTGGGGACGGACGAGTACCAGCGGGTGATCCGCGCCGGCCTGGCGCTCACGGCCGGGGCGGCCGTCGTGTCGTACGCCCTGGACATCCAGCTGGCCCGCAGCTACGTGCTGGTGGCCCTGCCGGCCGCGACGCTGAGCACGGTGCTGACCCGCTTCCTGATCCGCAAGCGGCTGCACCGGCGGCGCGCCCGCGGGCAGTGCCTGCGCCGGGTCATCGTGGTCGGCCACGAGCTGGCGGTCATCCACCTGACCCGGCAGCTGCGGCGGGAACGGTTCCACGGCCTGGAGGTGGTCGGCGCCTGCCTGCCGCCCCGCCACGACGGCCAGGTCGGCCTGCCGGTGTACGGCACCTTCGACGACGTCGCCGAGGCGGTGGAGGCGGCGACCGCCGACACGGTGATCGTGCTGTCCTGCCCGGAGCTGGACGGGCACGTGCTGCGCCGGCTGGCGTGGCGGCTGGAGCGCGACGACATCGACCTCATCGTGGCCAGCGCACTGATCGACGTGGCCGGCGACCGGACGACCATCCGGCCCGTCGACGGCCTGCCGATGCTGCACGTGGAGCACCCCCGCCTCGAAGGCGGCGCCCGCGTGGTCAAGGAGATCGTGGACCGGGTGGGTGCCACCGTGCTGCTGCTGGCCCTGTCGCCGGTGCTGCTGGCCCTCGCCGCCTGGATCAGGGTCAGCTCGCCGGGCCCGGTGCTGTTCCGGCAGGTGCGGGTCGGGCGCGACGGCACCGTCTTCCGGATCTTCAAGTTCCGCAGCATGTACCTGGACGCCGAGCGGCGGCTGGCCGGGCTGCGCCACCTCAACGAGCACGACGGCCTGCTCTTCAAGATGCGCAACGACCCACGGGTGACCCCGGTCGGGCGCTGGCTGCGCAAGCTGTCGCTGGACGAGCTGCCCCAGCTGATCAACGTCTTGAAGGGCGACATGTCGCTGGTGGGCCCCCGCCCGCCGCTGCCCGAGGAGGTCGCCGCCTACCCCGACGACGTGCGCCGCCGGCTGGCCGTGAAGCCGGGGATGACGGGGCTGTGGCAGGTGTCCGGCCGCTCCGACCTGCCGTGGGAGGAGGCGGTCCGGCTCGACCTGCGGTACGTGGAGAACTGGTCCCTGACCCTCGACTTCGTCATCCTGATGCGCACGGTGGCGGCCGTCCTGCGCTCGTCCGGGGCTTACTGATGCCGCTGTCGGGGCCGCCGGTGGCGGATGGGGCGTTCGCCCGCTGGCTGGCTTCCCGGGCCGGTCAAGCGCTCGCCGAGGTCCGCGCCGACCTGGGCCACGACGACCCGCCGGGCCTCGTCGCGGCCGGCGCGAAGGTGGTCCGGGACGGGCTGCTCACCGCATTCGCCCGGTGGCGGCCGGTGGACGCCGTCCTGATCCCGGACGCCGACGACGGAACCGCCGACGACAAAGCCGCGGCGCGAGGGACCGCCGACCGGGTGTGGATCGTCGACCCGCTGGGTGGTGCGGCCGCGTACGCCGACCGCGAGCGCACCGACTGGGGCGTACACGTCGCCCTGTGGTCGCGCGGCGCGGGCCTGACCGCCGGCGCGGTGGCCAACCCCGCGCGGCACCAGGTGCTGGCCACGGACACCCCGCCGGCGTACCCGCCGCTGCACCCGTCGGCCGCCACCGGTGGGCCGGTGCGGCTCGCCACCGGCGCCGGACCGCCCGCCGGGCTGGTCACGGCCCTGGGCGCCGACGTCGTCGCGGCCGGGACGGCCGGGCAGGGGATCGCGGCGGTGGTCACCGGCGAGGCCGACGCGTACGTGCACATCGTCCCCGGGTACGAGTGGGACTCCGCCGCCCCGGTGGCTGTGGCGACGGCCACCGGACTGTACGCTTCCCGGATCGACGGATCCGCGCTGGAATACAACCAGGGGGATCCTCGCCTGCCCGACCTGTTGGTGTGCCGCAAGGATCTCGCCGTCAGGATGCTCGCAGCGCTGCGGGGCGACGGCCGGGTGTGAACGCCCACTCCGACCTCCCCGTGACACCAGTCGAAAGGGTCTGGAAAGAAATGAGCCAGACGGCGACCTACCGCGTTTCGCACCTGGACGCTCTTGAGGCCGAGTCCATCTTCGTGATGCGTGAGGTGGTGGCGGAGTTCGAGCGGCCGGTGCTGCTGTTCTCGGGCGGCAAGGACTCGATCGTGATGTTGCGGCTGGCGCAGAAGGCGTTCGCGCCGGGCCGCATCCCGTTCCCCGTCATGCACGTGGACACGGGGCAGAATTTCCCTGAGGTGCTGGCCTACCGGGACGCCCGGGTGGCCGAGATGGGCCTGCAGCTGATCGTGGCGTCGGTGCCGGAGGCGATCGAATCGGGCCTGGTGGTGGACCCGCCGGACGGGGTGCGTAACCGGATTCAGACGCCGGTGCTGCTGGCCGCGGTGGAGAAGTACCGGTTCGACGCGCTCTTCGGCGGCGCCCGCCGGGACGAGGAGAAGGCGCGGGCCAAGGAGCGGGTGTTCTCGTTCCGGGACGAATTCGGCCAGTGGGATCCGCGCAATCAGCGGCCCGAGTTGTGGTCCCTCTACAACGGGCGGCACGGCGCCGGCGAGTCGATCCGGGTGTTTCCCCTGTCCAACTGGACGGAGCTGGACGTCTGGCATTACATCGCCCGCGAACAGGTGCCGCTGCCGGACATTTACTTCGCCCACGACCGCGAGGTGGTGGTGCGCGACAACATGCTGTATGCGGTGAACGAGTTCATCACCCCGCGGGCCGGCGAGAAGCCCTTCACGGCCCGGGTCCGCTACCGCACGGTGGGCGACGCCTCCTGCACAGCGGCGGTCGAGTCGGATGCCGACACGGTGGCGGCGGTGATCGCCGAGGTGGCCGCGACGCGGGTGACCGAGCGTGGCGCTACCCGCGCCGACGACCGGGTGTCCGAGGCCGCGATGGAGGACCGCAAGCGGGAGGGCTACTTCTGATGACCGACGTGATTTCGGAGGTCGCCCCGGTGGCGGAGCCTTCCACCCGGATGGACCTGCTGCGGTTCGCGACCGCCGGCAGCGTCGACGACGGCAAGTCGACCCTGATCGGTCGGCTGCTCTACGACACCAAGAGCCTGTTCACCGACCAGCTCGCCGCCGTGGAGGCGGTCAGCGCGGCGCGCGGGGACGAGTACACGAACCTGGCCCTGCTCACCGACGGCCTGCGCGCCGAGCGGGAGCAGGGCATCACGATCGACGTGGCGTACCGCTACTTCGCCACCCCGCGGCGCAAGTTCATCATCGCGGACACCCCGGGGCACATCCAGTACACCCGCAACATGGTCACCGGCGCCTCGACCGCCGACCTGGCGCTGATCCTGGTGGACGCGCGCAAGGGCCTGGTCGAGCAGTCCCGCCGGCACGCCTTCCTGTGCTCGCTGCTGCGGGTCCCGCACCTGGTGCTCTGCGTCAACAAGATGGACCTCGTCGACTGGGACCGCTCGGTCTTCGAGGCCATCGCGGAGGAGTTCACGTCCTTCGCCGCCAAGCTGGAGGCGCCGGACCTCACCGTCGTGCCGATCTCGGCGCTGCACGGCGACAACATCGTCACCCGGTCGGCCCGGTCGCCGTGGTACGAGGGCCCCTCGCTGCTGCACCACCTCGAGCACGTGCACATCGCCTCCGACCGCAACCTGGTCGACGTCCGGTTCCCGGTGCAGTACGTGATCCGCCCGCAGTCGTCCACCGTCACCGACTACCGCGGTTACGCCGGCCAGGTCGCCTCCGGCATCCTGAAGCCGGGCGACGAGGTGATGGTGCTGCCGAGCGGCTTCACCAGCCGGATCGCCGCCATCGACACGGCGGACGGCCCGGTCGCCGAGGCGTTCCCCCCGATGAGCGTCACCGTGCGGCTGGCGGACGACATCGACATCTCCCGCGGCGACCTGATCTGCCGGCCGAACAACACGCCCCACGTCGCGCAGAACATCGACGCGATGATCTGCTGGATGGACGAGACCCGCCCGCTGACGGTGGGTGGCAAGTACGCGGTCAAGCACACCACCAGGTCGGCGCGGGCGCTGGTCAAGGGCATCCACTACCGGCTGGACGTCAACACGCTGCACCGCGACGAGTCGGCCACGTCGTTGGGGCTGAACGACATCGGCCGGGTCCAGCTGCGTACGACGGCACCGCTACTGGCCGACGAGTACCGCCGCAACCGCACCACGGGCGGCTTCATCCTGATCGACGAGACGACGAACCGCACCGTCGCCGCCGGCATGATCAACGAGGCCACCTGACGGGGTGCGGCTGAGCGCCGGCGGCACCGTCAGGACAGGCGGGTGGCGCCAGCCGCCGGCGTGGCGGTGAACGGCGCCGGCGGCGCGAAACCCCGCTCGGCGAACGCCTCCGCGACCGCGGCCGCCGTCGCCTCCGCCGCGTCGGCGTCCACCAGCGCCAGCACGCATCCGCCGAAGCCGCCGCCGGTCATCCGGGCCCCGTGGGCGCCGGCGGCGAGCGCGGCCGCGACCGCCACGTCCACCTGCGGCACGGTGATCTCGAAGTCGTCGCGCATCGACGCGTGGGACGCCGTGAGCAGCGGCCCGATCTCCCGGGGTGCCCCGGCGCCCAGCCGCTCGATGGTGTCCAGCACCCGCTGATCCTCCGTCACCACGTGCCGGACGCGCCGCGCCACCACCCCGCCGTCGAGGTCGGCGAGCGTGGCGAGGGCGGCGGGCAGGTCGGCCGGCGTCACGTCGCGCAGGGCCGGCACGCCGAGCGCCACCGCGCCCGCCTCGCAGGACTTGCGCCGGGCGGCGTACTCGCCCCCGACGTGCGCGTGCGGGGCGCGGGTGTCGATGACGAGCACCGCGAGCCCGGCCGCGCCGGCGTCGAACGGGATGTGTTCCACCGCCAGCGAGCGGCAGTCCAGGAACAGCGCGTGCCCCTCGCGGCAGCGGATCGACGCCGACTGGTCCATGATCCCCGACGGCATGCCCACGAACTCGTTCTCCGCCCGCTGCGCCAGCCGCGGCCGGTCGTCCACGGGCACCGCCAGGCCGCCGAGGTCGAGCAGCGCCGTGAGCGCGGCGGACTCCAGCGCGGCGGACGACGAGAGGCCGGCGCCCAGCGGCACGTCGGAGACGATGGCCAGCCGGGCCGGCGGCACGTCGTGCCCCGCCTCGCGCAGCGCCCACACCACGCCGGCCACGTACGCGCCCCAGCCGGTGACCCGGCCGGGGGCCAGCTCGTCGGCCGTGAAGTCGACGCGTTCGCCGGTCTGCTCGGACCAGACCGACCAGGCGCCGCCGTGGCCGGCCGCCCCGCCTGCCGGGGTTGCCGTGCTCGCCGCGACGACCGTGCGCTGCGGCAGCGCGAACGGCAGCACGAAACCGTCGTTGTAGTCCGTGTGCTCGCCGATCAGGTTGACCCGGCCGGGCGCCGCCCACAGCCCGTGCGCCTCTCCGCCGTACACCTCCCGGTGGCCGGCCGCCGCCCGCGCCGGGACGTCGGCTCCGGCGGTGGGCGCCGTCACGCGCCGGCCCCCGCGTCGACGACCTCGCGGTAGAACGTCCAGGCGTCGCCGACCATGTCGCGCAGGGTGGTCTTCGTCGGCGTCCAGCCCAGCTCGGCACGGGCCCGCTGGGACGACGCGACGAGCTCCACCGGGTCGCCCTCGCGGCGGGGGGCGATCTCCACGGGCACGGGGTGGCCGGTGACCTCGCGGACCACCTCGACCACCTGCCGGTTGGTGAATCCGGTGCCGCTGCCCAGGTTGTAGACCTTGTGTTCCTTCGGGGTGGCCGCGGCGAGGGCGAGCAGGTGGGCGCGCCCCAGATCCTCGACGTGGATGTAGTCCCGCACGCAGGTGCCGTCGGCGGTCGGGTAGTCGTCGCCGAACAGCTGGAGGCTGGGCCGCCGGCCGGCGGCCACCTGGAGGGCGATCGGGATGAGGTGGCTCTCCGGGTCGTGCCGCTCGCCGATCCGGGTGCCGTCCGGCCGGATCAGCGCCCCGGCGACGTTGAAGTAGCGCAGCGACACGGCGGCCAGGCCGTGGGCCGTGGCCTCCGACGCGATCGCCATGTCGATGGCCAGCTTCGTCGCGCCGTACGTGCTGGTGGGCGCCTTCGTCGCGGTCTCCGGGATGGGGATCTCCGTGGGGTTGCCGTAGACGGCGGCGGTCGAGGAGAAGACCAGCCGCGGCACGCCGGCGGCCCGGACGGCGTCGATCAGTGCCAGCGAGCCGACCACGTTGGCGTCCCAGTAGATCTCGGGCCGGACCATCGACTCGCCGGCGGCGATGAGGCCGGCGAAGTGCAGCACGCCGTCGAAGCCGGCGCCGGGGGTGAGCACCTGGGCCGCGTCCGCGATCCCGGCGCGGACCAGCCGGGCGCCGTCGGGCACGGCCTCGGCGTGCCCGGTGCGCAGGTCGTCGAGGACCACGACCTCGTGCCCCGCGTCCAGCAGCAGTCGGGTGACCACGCTGCCGATGTAGCCGGCACCGCCGGTGACGAGCAGTTTCACTACAGGGCCCTCCTCGGATCCCGGCCGGCGCGGCCGGCCTGCCTCGATTTTCCGCCAAGAACAATCAGAAGTCAACAAAAACAAACATGCGCGCCTGCCCGTGCGGCCGTGCCCGGTGTTCCTACCATTCCAGGCATGCGGGATGTCGGCGGTGCCGGGTGTCCCGGGGCGGCGGGCGGCCGGTCCAGTTCGGTGCCGGTCCGCGGGCGCCGCGAGGTCCGGGCACCCGCCCACGACGGTCAGGTCACTGTGGACCGCCGGGTCGCGTTTCGCAACGCGGTGTCCCGCACGGGCCGCAACATCGTTGCCGGCGGCGGCTGGGATCGGCGAGGCCGAGGAGAACCGTGGCGATCAGTGACGTGCTGTCGTGGCAGGTGTGGTGGCCCTGGATGCTGTTGTGGCTAGCCGTACGGGGAGGAGCCCGCCGACCACGCCGCCGCCTCCTGGGTTCGCATCGAGTGCGACCGGGATGGCCTGCGCCGCCGCGTGCCGGACGGCGCGTTTCCGGCCCGATGCCTGGGCCGCGTCGAGCGCTGGGACGCCGGAGCACGGGAACTGGTCGTCGACCCGATCGCCGTGTTCAAGTGAGCTGGTGCCGGGGGTGGAGCGTGACCGGCGGTGTCCGCCGGGCCTGATCAGTGCAGGTTCAGCTTGTGCCAGGTGAGGCCGTCGGGGGAGAAGGCCGCATAGCCGGCGGCGAAGAGGCCGTAGGCCACGAAACCGGCCCGTGTGCGGGCCAACCGACCCACCACCGGCAGCGTGCCGCCCCCCTGGCTGAACGTCGCGCCGCCGTCGCCGCTGGTCCACCAGGCCTGGCCGGCGGCCACCAGCAGGCGGCCGTCCAACAGGGGCACCGGCGCCCCGGCCGGCGGGGCCGCCAGCGCACCGGCGGCGCGGGCCGGTGGCGCGGCGAAGGTCGCCCCCCGGTCGGCCGAGACGAACACCCCGCGCAGCGTGCCGCCGCCCGGTTCGAGGACGGCGGCGTAGACCCGCGTGCCCAGGACGGCCACCCGCGCCGTACCGACCAGCGGCAGCTCCCGGGTGGTCCACGACCGGCCGCCGTTTCCGGTCCGGGCGACCGCCGCCCGCCCGTTCGGTGCGACCCCGCCCACCCACCACGTGCCGTCCCCGGCCGGGGGGCCGGCGACCCCGCAGACCGCCATCGCCGGCTGCTCCGCCAGCACGCCGCGGTGGCCCGCGGGGCCCCAGGCGGCGACGC
>DASQDS010000213.1:0-10125 GCA_035634075.1 Pilimelia sp.
GGGCCGCGTCCAGCCGGGACCGCTGGTCGGCGGTGAGCGGCAGAGCGATGCCGTCGAACGCCTCGTCGAGCTGAGCGACGGTGCTGACCCCGATGATCGGCGTGACGGCCGGCGCGCCGCCGGTCAGCCAGGCGAGCACGACCTCGTTGGCCGTGGCGCCGGTCTCGGCGGCCACCTCGGCGAGCGCAGCGAGCCGGCGGTCCGTGCCCGGGTGGTCGTAGTCCGCCGGCAGCGGCTTGTCCGGCCGCGTGTACCCGCCCGACAACAACGGGGTGTACGCCCACAGCGCCGTGTCCGGGTTGCTCTGGACGTAGTCCAGCGTCTCGTCGGTCACCTTGCCGAAGCGGTGCACGACGGTGCCGGCCGTCAGCGGCCGCGGCTGCAGGTAGCTGTGCTGGAGCTGGAGGGCGGTGTACCCGGCCCAGCCGTTCGCCCGGGCGATGGACCGGGCCCGTTCCACCCGCCACAGGGCAAAGTTGGAGCAGCCGAGGCGGTCGACCATGCCCGCCGCGACCAACTCGCCGAACGCCGCCGCCGACTCCTCGAGGCTGGTGTCCCGGTCCTCCTTGTGGGCCCAGTACAGGTCGACCCGGTCCACGCCCAGGCGGCGCAGGCTGCCCTCGATGCCGTTCTTGACGGCCGCCGCGGACAGCCCTTCCGCGGTCTCCGGGAAGCGGCCGGCGACCGTCGGCTCGCACCCCACCTTGGTGCTGATCTTCACGCGGTCCCGCACCCCGGGCCGGCTGGCCAGCCACCGGCCGAGGAGCTCCTCACTCTGGCCGCCGAAGCCGCTCGGGTCCGCCCAGAAGGAGTAGCAGTTGGCGGTGTCGATCCAGGTGCCGCCGCGCTCGACGAACCGGTCGAGCAGGGCGAAGGACGTGCGCTCGTCGGTCCGGGTGCCGAAGAGCATCGCGCCCAGTGCGAAGTCGGTCATGATCAGGCTCCATCCAGGTCGGCCCGGGCGTCCTCGGGCAGGGTCAGGTCCACGGCGGCCAGCACTTCGTCGAGCTGGGCCACCGAACTCACCCCGAAAACGGGGATCACGGGGGTCGCGCCGCCCAGCAGCCAGGCCAGCACCACCTGGTTCGGGGTGGCGCCGAGCTCCGCGGCGACGCGGTCCAGCACGGCCAGCCGGTGGCGCGCGCCGGGGTGCAGGTACTCGTCGGTGAGCCGGTCGTGGTCGGCGTACCCGCCCGCGCGCAGCGGCGAGTAGGCCAGCACCGTGAAGCCGGGCTGGTCGGCGGCGTAGTCGAGCAGCTCCGGGGTGGCCAGGTCGGCCCGGCGCCGTCCCGGCAACGGGTAGAGGTAGCTGTGCTTCTGCTGTGCGCACTCGTAGCCGGCGACGCCCGCCTGGCGGGCCAGCGCCCGGCCGGACTCGATCCGCCAGGTGGCGTGGTTGCTCGCCCCGATCACGGCGGCCAGGCCGCTGGCCTGCGCCTCGCCGAACCCGGCGACCGTCTCCGCCTGCGGCGTGCGCCGGTCGTCGTAGTGTGCGTACAGGATGCCGAGGCGCTCGACGCCGAGCGTGCGGACGCTTTCGGCGGCCTCCGCCTTGATCACCTCGGGAGCGAGGCCCTGGAACCCGTCCTCGCCCAGCTCGCCCGCCACTCGCGGGCGGGCGCCGACCTTGCTGGCGACGACCATCCGGTCCGTCGCCCGGCGGCTGGCGAGCCACCGGCCGAGCACCTGCTCGCTCTCCCGGCCGTGCCCGCCGAGCCAGACGTTGTAGCAGTTGGCGGTGTCGAGGAAGGTGCCGCCCGCGTCGAGGAAGCGGTCGAGGATGGCGTACGCCGTGCGCTCGTCCGTGCGGGTGCCGAAGTGCATGGTGCCGAGGCACAGCTCGCTGACGCTGACCCGGCGTGGCCCGGCGCCGATCGTGAGGTATCGCATGCCGTCGACGCTACGGCCGGAGCGGCCCGTTGGTACGCTCCAATCCGATGGCAGAATCCCAGACCAATTTCGCATGGGCGACGCTGCTGGAGCTGACCGGTGCCGGCCCCGCGCACGAACGGTTGGCCCGGGCGTTGCGGTCCGCGATCCGCGACGGGCGGCTGCCGGACGGCAGCGCGGTGCCGCCCAGCCGGGCCCTGGCGGAGGAGCTCGCCTGCTCCCGCTGGGTGGTGACGGAGGCGTACGGCCAGCTCGCCGCCGAGGGCTACCTGAGCGCCCGGGTGGGTTCGGCCACCCGCGTCTCGTGGGCCCCGCAGGTCCCGGCGACCGCCGGCCGGACCCGGCCCCGCCGCTCCGCCGCCCCGCCGCGGTTCGACCTGGCGCCCGGGCTGCCCGACCTGCGGGCGTTCCCCCGCCGGCGGTGGGCCGAGTCGGTCCGCGCGGTCACCGGTTCGACCGGGCACTACGACCTCGGCCTGCCCGATCCCGACGGGCACCCGGACCTGCGGGCCACGCTGGGCGAATACCTGCGGCGGTCGCGGGGCGCGGACACCACGGGGGCGGCGGTGGTGGTCACCGCCGGCATCACCGACGGGCTCGCGCGGGTGTGCCGGGCGCTGCGGGCCGCCGGCGCGGCCGAGATCGGCGTCGAGGACCCGGGCTGGGGGCGGCTGACGGCGGCCGCGCGCAGCTGCGGCCTGCGGGTCCGCCCCATCGCGGTGGACGCCGACGGCCTGCGCGTCGAGGAGCTGGCCCGCCGGCCCGGCCTGCGCGCCGTGGTCGTCGGCGCCGCACACCAGTTCCCGACCGGCGTGGTCCTGTCGCCGGCGCGGCGGGCCGCGCTGATCCAGTGGGCCCGGACCGTCGACGGCGTCGTGCTGGAGGACGACTACGACGCCGAGTTCCGGTACGACCGCCGGCCCGTCGCGGTGCTCCAGGGGATGGACCCCGGCCGGGTGTTCCTGCTCGGCTCGGTGAGCAAGACGCTGTCCCCGGCCCTGGGGCTGGGCTGGCTGCTCACGCCGGGCGCCTGGGCCGGCCCGGTCCGGTCGGCGAACGTCGCCGCGCCGGCCCCGTCGGTGCTGGACCAGCTCGCGCTGGCCACCTTCGTCGATCGCGGCTGGTACGACGCGCACCTGCGGGCCGCCCGCCGGCGCTACCGGGCCCGGCGCGACATCCTGGTGGACCTGCTCGGGAGCCGGATCCCGGCGGGCCGGATCGGCGGCACGGCGGCCGGCCTGCACATCGTGCTGCACCTGCCCGCCGGCACCGATGCCGCCGCCGTCGTGCGCCGGGCCGCTGCCGGCGGGCTCACCGTCATGGACCTCGCCGCCTACGGCACGGGCGGCCCGGCGCTGGTCCTCGGGTACGGCAACATCCCGGACGCCCAGCTGCCGGCCGCCGTGGCGGTGCTGCGGGCAGCCCTGCACCCGGCCGCGCCTTGACGGCCGGAAACGGCCGCTGCAACGATGAGGAATGGTAATCGAGCGGTCACGGCTGGTCACATAGATGCACCGTCCACGTGGGATACCGGCCATCGTCATCCTCGCCAGCGGGCCGGCCGGCACCCAGCTGTGGTGCCTTCGCGGCGGCGAGCCGGCGGCCCGCACCACGCTCGAGTTGCCGATCGCCCCGCTGCCCACCGCGACGGTGCCCCACCTGCGGCTGCGGGCCACTCCCTCGGGCAGCCTGTGGCTGCGGCTGCCGTTCGGGCCGCGCGTCCCGGCCGCCCGGCTCGGCCACATCGACGAGCAGTTGTGCCTCGTGCCGCCGGTGCCCGGCGCCGGCCGGATCGCCCTGCACAGCGCGCGGGCCCAGCCCGGCGACACGGTGGCGGTCCTGGACGACCGGCGGCTCTGGGTGCTCGACGGGCCGGCGTGGCGCGCCGTCGAGCTGCCGGCGTACGTCTCCGCCCGGCAGGCGTCGGTCGGTCCGGACGGCGTCTGGTGGGTGGCCGGCGCCCGGCGGGCCGGCCGGGTCGGCCGCTCCGACACCGTGGCGACGATCTGCCGCCTGGAACCGGGCAGCGTCGCGTTCCGGTCCGCGACCCCGCGGCTGGGCCCGCTCGCGGCCGTCGCGGTGGCCCGGCGCCGCGGCCTGGACGCGCTGCACGACGTGGATGCGGAGGACGCCCCGGTGGTGGCGGTCGCGGACGGCGGGGCGGAGCCGGTCTCGTTCGTGTACGCCCGCACGGCTGCGGGCCGGTGGGTCGCGGGCCGGGTGGGCCAGCTCGCCGCGCGGATCGTCCGCCCCGCGCAGGGCCGCGTCTCGGTGGTGGCCGCCGACGGCACGATCCTCGACGTGGCGGCGGGCGGCCGGCTGCGGGGGCATCCGCCGGCAGGGCTGCACCGCCTGCTGCGCTGCGTGGCGGGCGTCGACCCGGACGCCCGGTTCCTGGTGCGCGGCGCCGACGCGCTGGGGGACACGGTGGTGCTGGCCGTGGGCGCCTACCGGCTCACCGGGCCGCGCCTGGTCTGGACGGCGAACGCCGTGGTGCGCTCCCGGGACGCCGGCGCCACGTGGTCCATCCTGGCGGCCACGGCGCCGGCCGCGGGGGAGCCCGAACTGCCCGACGCCGCCATCCTCCGACCCGGCTGACGCCTCCGCGGGCGGTTCAGTCGCAGGCGCTGATGCCGGTGAGGACGCCGTTGCGGAACGCCGCGATCCGGTCGAAGGCGCTGGCGTCGGCGGCGTCCGTCGCCCGGCCGAAGGCGAGCAGCGCGGCGACCGCCTCGTCGAGGTCGCCGGGGGAAAGCCGGATCCCCTGGCCCGGCTCCCGCTGCAGCAGATCGAACGCCCAGGACCCGGCGAGGCAGTCAACCGCCAACTGGCCGGCGCGGCCGTCGGCGGACTCCCCGCGGCGATCCTGCGCGGCCTGGGCGAAGAGGTCCGCCAGCAGCATGCCGACGGCGTTGTCGCCGATCCGCCGGTACAACGTCGGGCCGAGCCGGCGGCCGTCGAACGCGACGAAGTCGCCGGTCGCACAATAGAAGGCGGCGCCCTGGGCCTCGTCCTCGGGCAGCTCCCGCCCGGCACACTCCGGCGGCTCCGCCGGGTCGAACGCGGTCACCCTCAGCGGCTCCCACTGCCGGCCGGCCAGCGTGGGGAATGTGCGGGTCCAGTACGCCTGCGCGTCCTCGGTCAGGACCTTGACGGCCTCGTCGTAGGGCAGGTCGCCGCCCGTCGCCGCCTCCTCGGCGGTGGTGAACGGCACTTCGGTCACCGGCAGGTTCTCCGCCCGGTAGGTCGCGCAGCGGGCGGCGCCCTGCTCGACGCCCTCCTGGAACGCGCGGACCCGGTCGAAGGCGTTGCCGTGTGCCTGCGGCGCCTGGGCGGAGGTGCCCGGCTGGTCGCGCAGCATCAGCATGCCGCCCACGGTGCTGTCGAGCTGGTCCGGTGGCACGTCGTCGAAGGCCGCGGAGTTGCCCGCCAGGACGTCGCCGATCCAGCCACCGGCGTAGCAGTCCGCCTGCTGTTCCAGCACGATCGTGGGCTGGCGCGCCCGGCTGAGCCGGGCCTGCACCGCGTGCCCGTACTCGTGCGCCATGACGACCGCGACGAGCAGCGGCCCGAAGTCGGCGTTCAGCTCGGGGATCAGCGTCTCGGCGTCCCAGGCGATGAAGTCGCCGACCGGGCAGTAGAAGGCATTGGGCTGGTACTGCCCCTGCTCGCCGCCGCACGCGGGAGGCGGGTCGCTGCGGGTGTACGGGTGGTAGCCGCCCTGCACCGGCTGGAACCGCTCGTTGCCGGACAGCTTCGGGAACGTCGCCGTCCAGTAGCGTTCGACGTCCTTCAGCGCGGCCTGGACCGTCTTGTTGGCCTCCGCCCGCGACGGCGCGTCACCGCCGCGGCCGAAGCCGCCCGGCCCGGTCGAACCGTCCTGCGTCCCCGCCGTGCCGAACATGCAGCCCGTGCCGACGACGGCCGCCACAGCGGCGACCGCGACGAGCCTGGTGAGGCGAAAGGCGCGCACGGTGGTCAACTCCCCATCGATCCGACGGCGACATCGATCGAAGGCGTGCCCGCCAGCGCGACCGCCAAACGCCACCGGCGGGTGGGCCGCGTCTCGATATTCTGCCGGCACGGGCGGAAGGGGACTTATCGTGACGGCATCCGGGGTCGCGGCGGTCAGCCGGCGGCATCTCGGCATCCTGGCGCACAGCACCGAGGGCGCAGCGCTCTGCTTCCGGGCCTTCTGCCAGGAGGGCTTCGAGCGGCTGGGCCCGCACGACCACCCGGATGTGACGCTGGACTGCATCCCGCTGGCGCGCAGCATGCCGGCCTGGGACGGCGGCGACCACGGGCCGATCCGCCAGACGCTGGCGGTGAGCGTGCGGCGGCTCGCCGCCGCGGGCGCGGACTTCTTCGTCTGCCCGGACAACACCGCGCACATGGCCCTGGAACTGCCGGGTGAGGAGCTGGCCCTGCCCGGCCTGCACATCGCGGAGGTGGTCGCCGACCGCGCCGCCCGGGACGGCCGGACCCGGGTCGGTGTGCTCGGCACCCGGTACCTGATGGACGGCCCGCTCTACCCGCGGGCGCTCGCGGCGCGCGGCATCGCCGCCGAGGTCCCCGGCCCGGCGGACCGGCACCTCGTCAACGAGGTCATCTTCACGGAGCTGTTGACCGGGGTCGTCAGCGAGCGGTCGCGGCGCGAGTACGTCCGGATCATCACCGAGCTGGCGGCCCGGGGCTGCGACGCGGTCGCGTTGGTGTGCACCGAGATCCCGCTGCTGGTGGCGCCGGGCGACTCCCCGCTGCCCACGCTCGACTCGACGCGGCTCCTCGCCGGCGCGGCCTTTGCGGTCGCCGCCGGCGAGCGGCCCGCGCCGACCTGGCGCGGTGGGCCGATCGGGCGGTAGGACCCGGCCGCGGGCGGGAGCCGCGGGACCGCCGCCCCGCGCTTGACATGTGACCTATGGGTCACATAACTTGAGGTGTGTCCGACGACGACCGCGTATTCAAGGCGTTGGCCGACCCGACCCGGCGCTTCCTGCTCGACCTGCTCTTCGCACGTGACGGCCGCACGCTCACCGAGTTGGAGTCCGAGCTGGAGATGAGCCGCTTCGGCGTCATGAAACACCTCCGTGTGCTCGAGGAGGCGGGTCTCGTGGTCACGCGCCGGCAGGGGCGGGAGAAGCTGCACTTCCTCAACGCGGTGCCCATCCGCCTGATCCACGACCGGTGGATCGACAAATACACCGGAGCGCGCGCCGCCGCGCTCCTGGACCTCAAAGCCCAACTGGAGGACAAGCCATGACCGACACGATGCGCACCGCCCGGACCGTTCAGGTCTACCGGGTCTACATCAAGGCCACCCCCGAGGCGATCTGGACCGCCATCACCGACCCGGAGTGGACCGACAGGTACGGCTACGGTGGCCGGGCGGAGTACGACCTGCGCCCCGGTGGCGCGTACCGGGGGATGGCGAACGCGGGGATGGTCGAACTCGGCGCGCCGGAGGTCGCGGTCGACGGCGAGGTGATCGAGGCGGATCCGCCCCACAGGCTCGTCATGACCTGGCGGATGCTGATGGACCCGGCGCTGGCGGCGGAGGGCTTCACCCGCCTCACGTACGAGATCACCGCCGGCGAGGGCGGCGTCTCGACGCTGACGGTGACGCACGACCTCTCGGGGGCGCCGCAGACGGCCTCGCTGCTCGCGGGCGAGCTGGAGAGCACGGGCGCCGGCGGCGGCTGGGCCTGGGTGCTCAGCGACCTCAAGACCCTGCTGGAGACCGGCACGCCGTTCCGCGGCTGACCGGTGACTTAAATCCCTTGCCCGTGCGGGCGGGTCGACGGCGACAATGACCCGTGCCCGGACCTGACGACGAGATTCTGGTGAGCCGCGGCGGGCGGACGACGGTCCACCGCCGCGGGCAGGTCGCGCTCCGCGACACCGGCGGGTGGACGCCCGCCGTCCACACGCTGCTGCGGCATCTCGAACGGGTGGGGTTCGCCGCGGCGCCGCGGCTGGTCGGCTCGGGGCTGGACCCGGACGGCCGGGAAACGCTGACCTACATCGAGGGCGAGTTCACCCAGCCCGGGCCGTGGTCGCTGGCGGGCGCCGCCGGCGTCGGACAGCTCCTTCGCGGCCTCCACGAGGCCACCGCGTCCTACGAACCGCCGCCGGGCGCGGTCTGGTTCCCGTGGCACGGCCGCGGACTTGGCGGCCCCGCCCGCGTCATCGGGCACTGCGACACGGCCCCGTGGAACATCGTGGCCCGCGGCGGCATGCCCGTCGCCCTCATCGACTGGGAGTTCGCCGGGCCGGTCGATCCCCTGGTCGAGCTGGCCCAGGCGTGCTGGCTCAACGCCAAACTCCACGACGACACCGTCGCCGCCAGGGAAGGGCTTCCGCCGCTGGCCGAACGCGCCCGGCAGCTGCGCGCCATCGTCGACGGCTACGGCCTGCCGGCCAACCAGCGGCAGGGGTTCGTCGACCGGATGGTGGAGTACGTGGTCTCGGACACCGCGTTCGAAGCGGACGACGCGGGCGTCACCCCGGACACGGTGTCCCACCCGACCGCGCTGTGGGCGATGGCCTGGCGCGCCCGGGCCGGCGCCTGGCTGGTACGGCACCGGCGCACCCTGCAGAACGCCCTGGCCTGAGCCGACCCGGGTCACAGCCCCCAGAACGGCCCCGACAGTCCCACGCTGCGCAGGTACTCCTTCGCCGCCGCCGGCTCGCGCCGGACATACCCGCGGTCCAGGCGCCCGTCGTACCAGCGCGCGGCGAGTCGCCACAGGGTGTGCAGGTCCATGACGTAGCCCCGGTCGGAGCCGGACCGCCGGCACCAGTCGTCGACGCAGGCCGCCGAGCAGAAGAGGCGTTGGTGCCGGCACGTGTGCACGACGTCGTCCCACATGTGCGCGGCGGGTACGAGGAAGTGGGCGACCTGCCCGCCGTCGGGTGGCCGGGCCCCGCCGACGCCGACGGCGTGGGGGCGTGCGCAGGCGGGACACCTGGTGGAAACCAGCACCTCGCCCTCGTCCGGGAGCAGGTGCGGCAGCGCGAAGGAGTCCCAGGCGCAGCCGCCCCACCAGAGCGTCCGCCGGCCCATGACCGCGAAGCCGAGCGGCACGGCGGAGAACGGGTGCGCCATGATGATCTCGTCGGCCCCGGCCAGCACGAGGTGTCGGGTCCGGGCCAGTTCGCGCAGACCGGCCCGGACCGTCGGGCCGTCTGTCGTCAGCTCTGCCGCCAGGTCGTCGGCGTGGGGCGGGCGCCCCGTGCGGGCGAACGAGCGGTAGACGGCAAGCCGCGTACCTTCCAGATCCACCCCGGGATCATCCCAGATCCGCCGCCGGGTCCGCCGTGGACAGCCGCCGGAGCGCTCCAAGACGCGCTCGCGGTCGGCGGCCGGGATGCCCGGACCGTCGTCCGCGACCGTCAGCACCACCTCGCCGGCGACCTCCACCGTCGCCGTCACCGCCGTCCGCGCGTACCGGACGGCGTTGTCCAGCAGGTTCCGTACCACCCGGTCGAGCTGGGTCTCGGTGCCGTGGAGGCGCGTCGCGAGGTCCCGAAGCGATCGGGTCCGGCAGCACGCCACGCCGCGCGTGTCTCACGCCGGGGTGGTCGGCCGGCGGCGCCGGAAGAACCACACGGCCGGCAGCCCGGCCAGCACCAGCGAGCCGCCGAGGATGGCGGTGTTGGCCGCGGCGCTGCCGGTGGTCGGCAGGCGCCCGCCGCCGTCGCAGTCGGCCGGCCGCCGCCAGGTGTGGAAGTCGTCGCCGATGTCCAGCACGCTGTCCGACTGCCACCGCAGGCTGAAGCCGCGGCCGTTCACCGGGGCCACCGTCGCGGTCCGGCTCTGCCCCGGCCGGAGGGTGATGCTGCGCTGGCCCGGCACGGAGCCGGTGGGATCGACCCCGCGCTGCCGGCGGATGAGGGTCACTGTGTCGCGGGCCGGGCCGGGGTTGGTCACGGTGGTGGTGACGCCGGCGCAGGTGTCGGTGAAGGTGGCCCGCGGGCCGGGCGCCGGGGTGCCGGAGGGGGACGGCGGGGCGGAGGTCGTGGGCTTGGGGGAGGACGTCGGCCGGGGGGAAGCGGACGGCTTGGGGGAGGTTGTGGGCTTGAGGGTGGCGGACGGCTTCGGGGACGCCGACGGTGCCCGGGAGGTCGACGGCGACGGCAACGGCGACGGCGACGACGGCGGCGGCGCGGCGGGGGTCGAGGTGGCCGGGCCGGCGGCGGCGGGCCACCCGGCGGCCGCCGGTGGGCCAGCCAGGA
>DASQDS010000214.1:0-8486 GCA_035634075.1 Pilimelia sp.
CATGAGGGTGGATTTGCCGCTGCCGGAGGGGCCCATGATGGCGGTGAAGCGGCTGCGTTGCAGGTCGACGGTGACGCCGCGCAGGGCGATGACCTGGGCTTCGCCGGTGCCGTAGACCTTCCACAGATCGGTCGCGCGAGCTGCCACGGCCCCGCCAGGTGCGGCCGTCGTCGGGTGCGTCTGCACTTTTCTCCCCCTCGTAACGACATGTCGTCGGTGACGGCGGTGCCGCCGGAGATCACCGTAGGCGCCCCACGCCGCCGAACCGTCGTACGGGCGGACGGTTTGCGGGTACGCCCCCGGGGTCGCCCGCCCTCCGCCTCCAGGAGGAGGGCCGACCGGGGTTCACCGTACGCGCCGACCGCCACCGGCCCCGCCGGCGGCCCTGGGGCGTCGGCGGCTCAGGCACCGGGCCGGACCAGGCCCGACTCGTACGCCAGGACGACCGCCTGCACCCGGTCGCGCAGGCCCAGCTTGGTCAGCACGTGGCCGACGTGCGTCTTGATGGTGGTCTCGCTCACCGACAGCGCGCGGGCGATCTCCGCGTTCGACAGCCCCCGGGCCACCTGCACCAGCACCTCCCGCTCCCGCTCGGTCAGCGAGTCGAGCTGGCGCGGCGGCGTCGCCGACGGGTCGGGCAGCGAGTCGGCGAAACGGTCGAGCAGGCGCCGGAGGATCCGCGGGGCGACCACGGCCTCGCCGGCGGCGACAGTGCGGATCGCCTCCACCAGATCCTCGGCCGGCACGTCCTTGGCCAGGAAGCCACTCGCCCCGGCCCGCAGCGCCCCGACCACGTACTCGTCCAGGTCGAACGTCGTCAGGATCAGCACCCGGACGGGCAGCCGGGCGTCCACGATCGCCTTCGTCGCGGCCACCCCGTCCATCCGCGGCATCCGGATGTCCATCAGCACCACGTCGGGCAACAGCCGCCGGGCGAGGTCGACCGCCTCGGCGCCGTCCCCCGCCTCACCGACGATGTCCAGGTCGGCTTCGGCGCCGAGCACCATGCGGAAGCCCGTGCGCAGCAGCGGCTGGTCGTCGGCGAGCAGGATCCGCACAGGCCGCCCGTCCTGCTCGGTGACGGTCAAGGCACAGCTCCCTCGCCGGTTGGGTGTCCGAGGTGTTCCACCGGAATCCTCGCGTACACCCGGAAGCCACCCCCCGGGCGGGGGCCTGTGCGCAGCGTCCCGCGGTAGAGGGCGACCCGTTCGCGCATGCCCACCAGCCCGTGCCCGATGGCGCCGCCGCCCGGCGCCGGCCCGCGGCCGGTGTCGCACACCTCGACGGTCAGCCAGTACACCCCGAACCGCAGCCGCACCTCGACCGTCGCCGGCCCGGCGTGCTTCAGCGCGTTGGTCAGCGCCTCCTGCACGATCCGGTAGACGGTCAGCGAGACTCCCGGGTCCAGCGGGCCGGGCTCGCCCTCCACGCTCAGCGCCGCCGCCAGGCCGGCGTCGCGGACCTGCTCCACGAGGTTCCCGATACCGGCGAGCCCGGGCTGCGGGGACAGGTCGGCGGCCGGCTCCGCGTCCGTGCGCAGCACGTCCAGCAACCGCCGCATCTCGCGCAGCACCGTCCGGCTGGTGTCCTCGATGGTGCCCAGCGCCTCGTCCGCCGCGTCCGGGGTGCGGCGCAGCACCCGGCGGGCCCCGGTGGCGAGGACACCCATCACGCTGACGTGGTGCGCCACGACGTCGTGCAACTCCCGGGCGATCCGCCGGCGCTCGTCGGCGACCGCCCGCTCGGCGAGCACCCGCTGGTTGGCCTCCGCCGCGAGGGCCCGCTCCTCCAGCACCCGGGTGGACACCCGCCGGCCGTGCACCGTGCGGCCCACGAAGAAGGAGACCAGCGCGATGAGCAGGTTGTTGAGGATCAGCGCCAGCACGGACACGCCCGCCGCGGCCCGCGCCTGCTCGTCGACGACGCTCACCGCCAACGTCGGCAGCCACATGCTCAGGGCGCCGGCGATCGCCCAGCGCACCGACTGGCGGCTGGCGACGGTGTACGTCACCACGACGAAGGACAGCACGTGGGTCAGCCGGTACTGGTCGAAATTCACCTGGACGGCGAGCATGGCGACGGTCGCGCCGACGGCCAGCCAGGGCGGGGTGCGCCGCAGGGCCACCGGGATGGCGCACACGGCGCTCCACGCCAGCGCCTGCGGCACCGGCGTGGTCTCCGGCTGCACCGCGGCGAACACCAGCAGCACCGCCTCCAGCGCGACCAGGCTCAGCGCGAAGAGCGTGTCGGCCGCCAGTGGGCGGGCGCGCAGACGGGCCCTGGCCGCGGCCGGCCAGCGCCCCCACTGTCGCCCCATGCCAGCGACGCTAGCCGCTGGCGGGCCGCGCCGGTCGTCGTGGAGGCTGATCCCGGCGTCCTCCCCCGGGAGGAGCGTCACTCGTCCAGACCCGGCTCCACCGGCGCGCCGGCCGCCGGCCCGGCGGCGGGCGGGTCCGCCGGATACGGTGGCGGCGTGCCGCCGAACGTCGGGCACAGCGCCTGGTGGCTGCACCAGCCGCAGAGCGCGCTCGGCCGGGGCCGGAAGTCACGGGTCGCCGCCGCCCGCTCGATCGCCCGCCACAGGGCCAGCAGGGTGCGCTCGAACCGCTCGAGCTCCTCGGCCTCGGGCGTGTAGTCGCACACCTCGGCGTCCTTGAGGTAGAGCAGCCGCAGCACCGCGGGCACGACGCCCCGGGTGCGCCACAGGACCAGGGCGTAGAACTTCAGTTGAAACAGCGCCCGCGCCTCGAAGGCCTCGCGCGGCGCCCCGCCGGTCTTGTAATCCACCACCCGCAGGGCACCGCCGGGGGCCACGTCGAGCCTGTCGACGTAGCCGCGGATGAGGAGCTGGTCGGAGACGACGGCGGAGATCAGCGTCTCGCGCTCCGCCGGCTCGAGGCGGCTCGGGTCCTCCACCGTGAAGTAGCCGGCCAGCAACGCCTGCGCCGAAGCGAGGAACTCGGCGTCGGCGGCCGGCTCGCCGCCCGCCGGGTCGCCGCCCGCCGGGTCGGTGGCCGCCGGGTCGGTGGCCGGGAACAGCCCGGCGAGCTCCGTCTGCTCCTGGGTCAGCCGGGCCCACTGGGGCGTCACCAGGGCGGCGGCCGCGGCCGGCGTGCGCTCGGCCGCAGGCAGGTCGAACAACCGCTCGAGCACCGCGTGCACCAGCGTGCCGCGGGCCTGATCCGCCGACGGCCGCTCGGGCAGGCGGTCGACCGTGCGGAACCGGTAGAGCAGGGGACAGGTCTTGAAATCCGCGGCCCGCGACGGGGACAGCGACGGCAGCACCGGCCCCGGCTCGGCACATTCGGTGGGTGTCGCCGCCTCCGCTGTCATGCCGACAGGCTAGGCGAGACCTCCGACGAAAACGGCGCCCGGTCGCCGTCTGCGCCGGGGTGCGTAGCATCCCTGGGATGGAGCACGAAACCTGATGGCCGACGACGGCGGGCGCAAGACCGACCGGCGGTCGGGCCTGGCGGTGGGGCGGGTGCTGGGCTTCCCGCTCTTCCTCAACCCGTCCACGCTCATCTTCGCCGCCCTGGTCACCCTCACCTACGGAAGCTTCGTCGACCGTACGCTCGATTTCTCCTCCGCCACCAGCTACGCGATCGGCCTGCTGTTCGTCGTCTGCCTGCTGACCTCCGTCCTGCTGCACGAGCTCGGGCACGCGCTGACGGCGCGGCAGTTCCGGATCGGCGTGCGGGGGATCACGCTGGAGCTCCTCGGCGGCTACACCGAGATGGACCGGGACGCGCCGACGCCGCGGGTGGACCTGCTGGTCGCCCTGGCCGGCCCGGCCGTGTCGCTGGCGCTCGGCCTCGTCGCCGTGGTGGCGGCCGTGCTCCTGCCCGGCGGCACGCTCGTCTACCAGCTGGCCTTCCAGCTCGCGATCAGCAACCTGCTGGTCGCGGCGTTCAACGCCCTGCCGGGGCTGCCGCTCGACGGCGGGCGGGCGCTGCGCGCCGGCGTCTGGGCGGTCACGCAAGACCGGCACCGGGGCACCGAGGTCGCCGGCTGGACCGGTCGCGTCGTGGCCGTGCTGACCGCCGTGGCCGTGGCGCTCCTCACGGTCGCCGAGGTGGTCTCGGTGTTCGGGCTTGTCTTCATGCTGTTCATCGCGGCGACCCTGTGGCAGGGCGCCAGCCAGGCCATCCGGCTGGCCCGGATCAGCCGCCGGTTCCCGCTGATCGACCTCTCCCGGCTGGCCCGGCCCGTCTTCTCCGTGCCGAGCGGGACGCCGCTGGCCGAGGCGGCGCGGCGGGCGGCCGAGGCCGGGCGGGGCGACGCCGCCCTCGCCGTCACCGACGCCGCCGGCGAGCTGGTGGCCCTGGTCCACGGCAGTGCGGCGGACGCCGTGCCGGCCGAGCGCCGGCCGTGGGTGCCGGTGGACTCGGTGTCCCGGGCGGTGGCCGGGATCAGCACGTTGTCGGCCTCGCTCGGCGGGGAGGAGGTGATCCGGGCGGTCCAGGAGAACCCGGGCGCCGAGTACCTGGTGACCTCCGGGCAAGATGTGGTCGGCGTCCTGCGGGTCGCCGACCTCGCGACGCTGCTTGAACCAAAGGGGAAATGACACCGTGGAGTCCACCGCCACCGCCACCGCCGTGGGGGCCGACGAGTCCGTGCCGGCGCGGCGGGGCCCGTTCCGACCGGGCGACCGGGTGCAGCTCACCGACCCGAAGGGCCGGATGCACACGGTGGTGCTGGAGCCGGGCAAGGCCTTCCACACTCACCGCGGGGCGCTGGCGCACGACGACATGATCGGCCTGCCCGACGGCAGCGTCGTGACCTCCACCGGCGGCACGGCGTACCTCGCCCTGCGCCCGCTGCTGTCCGACTACGTGCTCTCCATGCCGCGCGGCGCCCAGGTGATCTACCCCAAGGACGCGGCCCAGATCGTCGCCATGGGCGACGTCTTTCCCGGCGCGAGGGTGCTGGAGGCCGGCGCGGGGTCCGGCGCGTTGTCGTGCTCCCTGCTACGCGCGGTCGGCGCCGACGGCGAGCTGCACTCGTGGGAGCGGCGGGAGGATTTCGCCGCGGTCGCCCGCCGCAACGTCGAGGCGTTCTTCGGCGGCCCGCACCCCGCCTGGACCCTGCGGGTCGGCGATGTCGCGGAGTGCGCGGAGACCGGGTTCGACCGGATCATTCTCGATATGCTCACGCCATGGGAGGCCCTGGGGCTCGTCGAGCGGGCGTTGGTGCCCGGTGGCGTCTTCATCGGGTACGTGGCGACGACGCCCCAGCTCTCGGAGCTGGTCGAGGCCCTGCGGGCCCGGGGCGGCTTCACCGAGCCCCGAGCGTGGGAGTCGCTGGTGCGCGACTGGCACGCCGACGGCCTGGCCGTCCGGCCCGACCACCGGATGATCGGCCACACGGCGTTCCTGGTCTCCTCCCGCCGGTTGGCCCCGGGGGTGACCGCGCCGCCGCGCCGCCGGAAGCCGAGCAAGGGCGCCGAGGCGTACGCGGCCCAGCGCGCGCGAGGGGCGAACGACGCGGGCCCGGCCGGCGGGTCGACGGACGCGGTGGACACGGCTGGGGAGCGGGGTTGAGATGAGCCGGCCGATCTTCGGCGGTGGCGGCGAACTGCCGGCGGTCTTTCCGGACTGGTCGCCGTACCAGGACCTGGACTCGGCGGCCCGGGCGTACCTGCGCGATCCCGAGGTCGCACTGGAGGCGCTCGGCGGGGTGCTGCGCGGCGCCCAGGTGCTGTCGTTCACCCTGGAGCGCTTCGTGAACGACGTCAACGGCGTGTGGCAGGAGGTCGTCGTCTGCGACGGCGGCCGGCTGATCCTCTGGCACGGCGAGGACGTCCCCCCGGGCGACGGGCCGCCCGGCTCCATGACGTCCTCCCTGCGCGTGGTGCCGCTGTCGACCGTCACCGAGGTGGGTTGCCGGCGGCGCCTCACCCGCACGCCGACCGGCCAGGCGCAGGTGGACAGCATCGACGTGTACCTGCTGCTCAGCTCGATCGACGAGGCGAACGCGGGGGCGGACGACGGCGGCGTGGGCATGCGGCACGACGCCCTGCGCTTCGGCAAGACGCTCGACGACGGCGGTGCCGGCCAGATCGCCCGGCTGGAGGACTTCGCCCGGGTGGTGGCGTCCATCGTCGGCCGCCCGATGCTGTAGCCGACGCGTCGACGCCGCTCAGGCGGCGGCCGGGCCGGCCACGGGCGCGTCGTCGGCGGACCGGTGGACGTGGATGCACTCGCCCGGGCAGTCCTTGGCGGCGTCGATGACGTCGAGCCGCAGGCGCCCGGGCACCTCCGTCCGGCTGCCGGGGGCGGTCATCAGCTCGCCGGCGCCGTCCTTGACGTACGCCAGGCCGTCGATGTCGAATTCGAACACCTCGGGGGCGTACTGCACGCAGAGCCCGTCGCCGGTGCACAGATCCTGATCGACCCAGACCCGGACTGGTTCCTCGTCGGTCGACATGCCGCCTCCTTCCCCGCCACAGGGGCCCACGCCGACCGTACCTGACGCCACCGCATCGGCGGGCCGGCCTCCCCCGTGCGGATCAAGGTTCGGTAAGCCGGGTGTCGGGGCTGCTCGAAAGGGGCAGGAACCAGTTAGTGTTAGAGCACGACGTTCAAGCCCCCGGGGAGGTGGGACGTGGCACGCAGCGACGACGCGGATGCGCGCGCCGCACGGTGGGAGAAGGAGGCTCACGACCTCTCTGCCCAGGTCGCGTTTCTTCAGGAAGAGCTCGCCCTGGTGCGGCGCAAGCTGACCGAGAGCCCCCGACACGTCCGGCAGCTGGAGGAGCGCGTCTCCGCCACCCAGGCTCAGCTGGCCCGACTCACTGACAACAACGAGCGCCTGGTCGCCACCCTCAAGGAGGCCCGGGCACAGATCGTCACGCTCAAGGAAGAGATCGACCGCCTGGCGCAGCCGCCGAGCGGGTACGGGGTCTTCCTCGCCCGCCACGACGACGGCACCGTCGACGTCTTCACCGGTGGGCGCAAGCTTCGGGTGGCCGTCTCGCCGTCCCTCAACGTCGAGGAACTGCGGCGCGGCCAGGAGGTGCTGCTCAACGACGCCCTCAACATCGTCGACGCGTTCGGCTTCGAGCGCGTGGGCGAGGTGGCGATGCTCAAGGAGATCCTCGACAACACCGACGGCACCGCCGGTGACCGCGCCCTGGTGATCTCGCACGCCGACGAGGAGCGCATCGTCCACCTCGCGGACACCCTGGTCGGCGCCCCCCTGCGGGCCGGCGACTCGCTCATGATCGAGCCCCGCTCGGCGTACGCCTACGAGCGGATCCCGAAGAGTGAGGTCGAGGAGCTGGTGCTGGAGGAGGTCCCCGACGTCGACTACACCGACATCGGCGGCCTGCACTCGCAGATCGAGCAGATCCGCGACGCGGTGGAGCTGCCGTTCCTGCACGCGGACCTGTTCCGGGAGCACCAGCTGCGCCCGCCGAAGGGCATCCTGCTCTACGGTCCGCCCGGCTGCGGCAAGACCCTGATCGCCAAGGCGGTGGCCAACTCGTTGGCCAAGAAGATCGCCGAGCGTCGGGGTGAGGAAAAGCACACCAGTTACTTCCTCAACATCAAGGGCCCGGAGCTGCTCAACAAGTACGTCGGTGAGACCGAGCGACACATCCGGTTGATCTTCCAGCGGGCCCGGGAGAAGGCCGGCGAAGGCACGCCGGTCATCGTGTTCTTCGACGAGATGGATTCGGTGTTCCGCACCCGCGGCTCCGGCGTCTCCTCCGACGTGGAGAACACGATCGTTCCGCAGCTCCTCAGCGAGATCGACGGCGTCGAGGGCCTGGAGAACGTCATCGTCATCGGCGCGTCCAACCGGGAAGACATGATCGACCCGGCGATCCTGCGCCCCGGCCGGCTCGACGTCAAGATCAAGATTGAGCGGCCGGACGCCGAGGCGGCGAAGGACATCTTCTCGAAGTACATCCTCACCGGCCTGCCGCTGCACCCGGACGACCTCGCCGAACACGGCTCGGACGCCCAGGCCACGGTGGCCGCCATGATCGAGGCGGTCGTCCTGCGGATGTACTCCGAGACGGAGGAGAACCGCTTCCTGGAGGTCACCTACGCCAACGGTGACAAGGAGGTCCTGTACTTCAAGGACTTCAACTCCGGCGCCATGATCCAGAACATCGTCGATCGCGGCAAGAAGATGGCCATCAAGGAGTTCCTCTCCTCCGGGCGCAAGGGGCTGCGGTTGCAGCACCTGCTCGACGCGTGCGTCGACGAGTTCCGGGAGAACGAGGACCTGCCCAACACCACGAACCCCGACGACTGGGCCCGGATCTCCGGCAAGAAGGGCGAGCGGATCGTCTACATCCGTACGCTCGTCTCCGGCGGCAAGGGCACCGAGGCGGGGCGGTCCATCGAAACGGCCTCGAACACGGGGCAGTACCTGTAGCTCGACGGCGGTTGCACCGGGGCGGCGCGCGGTTGCGCCGCCCCGGTGTCGCGACCGCCAACTCCGCGCGAGGCGCCCCGCCGGGGACCCCCCCGGAA
>DASQDS010000215.1:0-11012 GCA_035634075.1 Pilimelia sp.
GTTCCCGGCGTCGAGGGCGTCCTGAAGTCGGCGCCGGGACGGTCAACGTCAGCGGTGATCCGGTCGCGGCCACCGGTGCTGACGACTTCATCGTCACCGGCCGGTACCCGCCGCGCCCGCGATCCCGGACACGGCCGGACAGCGTTGGACACGGCCGGCCGGCTCGTCAGGGCGCCGGCCAGTGGGCCGGCCGGGTGAGCGACCGGGGCAGCCCGGTGGTGGCGTCGCCCCGCGCGGCGCGCAGCTGCGAGTCGGTGAGGAAGAGGCCGTCGCGCAGGTCCGCGCCGCGCAGGTCGGCCCCGCGCAGGTCGGCGCCGATGAGGTCGGCGGTACGCAGGTCGGCGCCCCGCAGGTCCGCGCCGATCAGGTACGCCCCGCGCAGGTTGGCCGCCCGCAGGTCCGCACCCCGTAGGTCCCGGCCGATGAGGTCGGCCCCGCGCCGGTTGAGTGGCCGCCGGCGGCTGCCGGCCCGGACCAGCTCGCTGACGCGCAGCAGCAACCCGTTGACCCCGTGCCGGTGTGCGGCCACGTCGATGTCGAGGAGGTCGTCGGACCCCTGGGCGGCGAGGCGCTCCGTCGCGCCGTACGCGGTTCGCAGCTCTGCGTAGAGCGGTCGGGCCGGCTCGCGGGTGAGCGCCTCGGCGACGTACCAGAGGAGCTCGTGCAGTTGCCGCACCACCGGCAGCGCCGCGAACATCGGCGCCGCCAGGTCCGGGTGCCGGCGCCAGTCCCGCCCGCCGAAGGTGACCTGCGAGACCTTCTGCCCGGCGCCGAAGCAGTCGTAGACCGCGCACCCGGGGAAGCCGCGCTGCCGCAGGCCGGTGTGGATGGTGCAGGCGAAATCCCGGCCGAGGTGGGGGCACGGCCGGCCGGCGTCCTTGTCGATCGCGAAGTCGGCCGAGGCGGCGACGGCCGGGGCCACGCAACAGAGCGCGAAGCAGTTGGCGCAGTCGGCCCGGAGGTCGCCGCGCGGGCTTTCGCGGGGCGGTGCCGGCCGTCGGACGTGCTCGGCCACGGTGGGTCGGCTCCTGACTCTTCCGGAGAGCGGTCAACGGCCCAGCGTACCCAGCTCAGCCCGGCCACTGCCGGCCCACAGCTCGGCCACCGGCCGGCCTCAGGGCGCTCGGCTTTCATTCCGGCTGAAACCGTCAAGCCTGGAAGGGGCCGTCGCATGAAGGTCCGGCCCGATCACCCTCGTGGCCCGTCGCCCCGAGCCGCCCGCATGGTGCTGCGGAGCGTGACCGCCGCCGCGCTGGTGGTCGCGGCGGTCCTCGGCATCGGCGCGGCGCCCGCCCGGGCGGCCGTGCCCGTGATCTGGGTAAACGTGGCCCTGTCGCCGCAGTGGCGGGCGCCGTTCCTGGTCGGCCTCGAATACATCGACCGGCACACCGGTACGGACATGCGGCTGGGCACCTGCCGGCCGGCGCCCGCGAAGTGCATCATCGTGGTCGAGGGCGCCACCGGCCACAGCGCCGGCTACACCGACTTCCGGTCGGCGTCGCGTACCTTGATCAAGCTCAACACCAGGTACCGCGGCCACCTGCTCTCGGTGCGCCGATGGGTGGCCGCGCACGAGGTCGGGCACGCGAACGGGCTGTGGTGGCACCGCAGCAGCTCGTGCAACCTGATGTACCCCTACACGCACTGCCGCGGCCGGGTGAGCCCACTGACCGTCCTGCCCGCCGACCGGGCCGTCCTGCGCAGGAACTGACCGGGCGGCACGCCGGTCGCCGCGGTCCGGGCCGGCCGGTGGCGCGACGGCCACCTGTACAGCCGCCTGCGCGGCGACCCGGCGCCGGCGCTGCCGGCAGATGAGCCCCCGCGGTGTGACGGGCGCCTCCGTGACCGGGGCCATATTCAGTGGTCGTTAGCATTGCTAAGTAGTTAGCGTGCAGAGGTGACGGAGCGGACGGTGACGGAACGCGGCACGGCCGAACAGTTGGCCACCCAGCTGCGCGATGCCATCACCCGGCTCAACCGGCGGGTCCGCCAGGCCCGGCCGGTCGGTGACCTGACGATCGCCCAGCTCTCGGCGTTGACCAGCCTGGAGCTCGCGGGGGCGCTCAGCCCGCGCGAGCTGGCCGACGTGGAACGGGTCCAGCCGCCGACGATGACCAAGATCGTCGGCAAGCTGGCGGAGCGCGGTCTCGTGCGGCGCACCCCGCACCCCACCGACGGGCGGCAGGTCGTCATCGCCGCCACCGAGGAGGGGCGCGCGGTCCACGCCCAGTTCGCGCGGGCCCGCGACGAGTGGCTGGCACGGCGGCTCGCCGGCCTGCCGCCGGCCGATCGGGAGACGCTGCGCCGGGCCGCCGAGATCCTCCAGCAGGTGGCCCGGGCCTGAGCCGGCCGCCCGGGGGTACCGCTTCGTCCACCGGTGGATGACGCGTACCACTCGAGGAGGCGCACCGCGTGCGGGCACGGCTGAGCACGACGTTCCGATCCCTGCGGATCCGCAACTACCGTCTGTTCGCGACCGGGCAGCTGGTGAAGCTGATCGGCGTCTGGGTCATGTGGACCGCGCAGGACTGGCTGGTGCTGGAGCTGTCCGGGGATTCCGCGACGGCGCTCGGCGTGGTCACCGCCCTGCAGTTCATCCCGGTACTACTGCTCACGCTGTACGGGGGCAAGCTCGCCGACCGGTACGACAAGCGGCTGCTGCTGCTGGCGGCGAACGGCGCGTACGCGATCCTGGCGATGCTGCTCGCCGGCCTGGTGGCGACCGGCGCCGTCCGGCTGTGGCACGTCTTCGCGTTCGCGTTCGCCATCGGCGTGGCCAACGCCATCGAGACCCCGGTGCGCCAGTCGTTCGTCTCCGAGCTGGTGGGCACGGCGCTGCTGCCCAACGCGCTCTCCCTGTCGGCGGCCACCTTCAACTCCGCGCGGGTCGTCGGCCCGGCGCTGGCCGGCGTAGCGATCGCCACCGTCGGGACCGGCCCGGTGTTCCTGGCCAGCGCGGCGCTCGCGGTCGCCCCGCTGGCCAGCTACGGCCGGATGCGCGCCGCCGACCTGCACCGCGAGCCGCTGTTGCCGATGGGCGAGCGGGACCAGGCGCGCATCGCCGACGGGCTGCGGTACGTCTGGCGGCGGGTCGACCTGCTCCTGCCGATCGCGCTGATGGCCGTCATCGGGATGCTCGGGTTCAACTTCCCGGTCACGCTGGCGGCGCTGGCCAAGACGGGGTTCGGCACGGGCGCGGCGGCGTTCGGCGTGTTCAGCACGGCGCTCGCCGTGGGCGCGCTGGGCGGTGCCCTCGCCGGCAGCGGGCGGCGGGCGCGCCCATCGGCGTACGTCGTGCTGGGCGCGGCGGTGGCCTTCGGCGCGCTGGAGGTGGTGGTGGGGTTCGCGCCGTCGTTCTGGGTGGCCGCCGGGCTGCTCGTCCCCACCGGATTCTTCATGGTCCTCTTCGCCCAGGCGGCGAACCAGCGTGTCCAGCTGGGCACCGAGGCGGCCTACCGGGGCCGCGTGATGGCGCTCTACGTGCTGGTCTTTCTGGGCACCACCCCGATCGGCGCCCCGCTGGTCGGCTGGCTCGCGGAGCGCTACGGCGCGGGCACCGCGATCTGGCTCGGTGGGCTGGCGTCGCTGCTCACGGCGCTGCTGGCCCTGGCGTTCAAGCTGCGCCGCACGGGGGAGCGGGTGCGCCTGCGGCTCCTGCCGTCCCCGCGGTTCTACGTCGTTCCCCCGTCGGTGTAACCGGTCGGACCGGAAAGGGAGTGCCACTGTCGTACCGCTGTGGTTGGGTCTTCAGACATGGAGAGCGGGCGGTTCCTGCAGTGCCTGGGCGCCGACGCAGCCCGGCTGCGGGCGGTCGCCGCCCGCGACCTGAGCGCACCCGTGCCGAGTTGTCCCGGGTGGTCCGTCGCCACGCTGGTGGAGCACGTCGCGCTGGGCTACCTGCACAAGGTCGACAACATGCGGCAGCACGGTCCGGCCCAGTGGCCGCCGGACGGGGCGGGCCAGGCGCCGCTGGCCCTGCTCGACCGGGCGTACGCGGCGCTGCTGGCGGAGCTCACCCAGCGCGGCCCGGCGGCGCCGAGCTACACGTGGTACGGGCCGGAGCAGACCGTCGGCTTCTGGTACAGGCGGATGGCGCAGGAGACGGTGATCCACCGCGTCGACGCGGAGCTGGCGCTCGGCGAGCCGGTCGTGCCGATCCCCGCGGACCTCGCGCTGGACGGCATCGACGAGGTGCTGGTCCGGTTCCTCGCGTTCGCCTGCGAGGAAGAGCCGGACGAGTTCGCCGCCCAGCTTGCCGGCGAGCCGGCCGACGTGCTGGTGGCCGCTGGCGGCAGCGCGTGGCGGGTGGCGCTGCGCCCGGCCGGCATCACCGTGTCGGCGGCCGCGCCCGACGAGCCGGCGGCGGCGCGGCTGAGCGGGGAGCCGCAGACCGTCCTGCTGTGGCTGTGGCGGCGGGTCGACGCGGCGGCCGTGCGCTTCGCCGGCGACCAGAGCGCGCTCGGGCGCCTCCGCGACGTGCTCGGTACGGCGACTCAGTAACAGATTGGCAGCGGAGCGTAAGCGATAGGTGGCGGTCGTTGTGTCGAGCGCCTAGCGTCGAGGAGTGGCCGTCATGCACGCTGTTGTGCTGCTGGTGGCGCTGGTAGCGCTGCTGTTGCTGCCGTGCGTGGTGGCCACCGTGATCTTCGCCGACGAGGTCGCCCTTGCCGCGGGCCGGGCCATCAGACGCCGGCGCGCCGCCCGCCGCGCCCGGCGCGTGCTGGGCGACCTCGACCACACGTTGGACGCCGCGCTCACCCACCAGCAGGCGGAGCTGGCCGAGCTGGGGGGCGACGCCCGGCCGCCGATCGAGCAGGTGGCCGCGGATCTGCGGCGCCTCGGCGGCCTGCGCCTCGGCGTCGCGGTCACCTCGCAGGTCTGGCACGCGGCGATCCTCAGGGCCTACGACGACGAGCTGCGCGCCGCCTGCCGCAGCCTGCGGGTGCCCGAGCACCTCGGCGAGCTGGCCGGCGTCGACCTGGAGATCGAGCGGCTCCGGGTGGAGGGGGAGCTGCTGGCGCGCGGCCTGGAGCTGCGCCCGACCCGATGGGGTCAGGCCGCGTGAGGCTGTTCGTCGCGGCGTACCCGCCGGCGGACGTGTGCGACCACCTGGCCGCCGCGGTCGACGGACTGGACGTGGGCGGCGCCGCGCGGCGGGGCGTCAACGCGCGACTGGCGCCCCGCGCCAACTGGCACGTCACGCTGGCCTTCCTCGGCGAGGTGCCGGACGCCCGCGCTCCCGACGCGGCCGAGACCCTGGCCGGGGCGGTGTCCGACTGGCGCGCCGCCGCCGCCGGGCCGCCCCGGGTGCGGCTGGCCGGGGGCGGGAAGTTCGGCCGGGGCCGGTTCACCGTGCTGTGGGTCGGCCTGGCCGGCGACCTGGCCGCGCTGCGCGGCCTGTCCGACGGCGTCCGCCGGCACCTGCGCCGGGCGCGGCTGCCGCACGACAGCAGACCGTTCCGGGCGCACCTCACGCTCGCCCGCCCCGGCGACCGCGTGGACGTGACCGGGGACGTGGCGGCCCTTTCCGCGTACGGGGGCCCGGAGTGGGTCGTCGAGGAGGTGGCGCTGATGCGCAGCCAGCTGGGCCCCCGACCCGCGTACGAGCGGGTGGGCGGGAGCCCACTGCGCTGATGGTGCCGCGCGGGGCTCCCGGTCCACCCTTGAGCCCCGTGCGCTACCAGGCCCAGGCCTCGGGGCCCGGGCCGCCCTTGCCCACCGGCGGAAAGAGCTCGTCGAGCCGGGCGAGCGCGTCCTCGTCGAGGGCCACGTCCAGTGCGCCGAGGGACGCGTCGAGCTGCTCGATCGTGCGCGGACCGACGATCGGGGCGGTCACCCCGGGGCGGGACAGCAGCCACGCCAGCCCGACGTTCGCCGGGTCGTGGCCGAGCTCGGCGCACAGCTTCTCGTACGCCTCGATCGTCTGCCGGTGCTCGGCCAGCCGCTCGCCGGACCGGCCCTCGGCGCCGCCTCCCTCGGTGAGCTTGCGGACCGCGCCGCTGAGCAGCCCGCCGTGCAGCGGGGACCACGGGATGATGCCGATGCCGTACCGCTCGGCGGCCGGCACGACCTCGAGCTCCACGTGCCGGGTCAGCAGGTTGTAGATGCACTGCTCGGAGACCAGGCCGAGGAAGTTGCGGCGGGCGGCGGCCTCCTGCGCCTGCACGAGGTGCCACCCGGCGAAGTTGGACGACCCGACGTAGAGCACCTTGCCCTGGGCGACCAGCAGCTCCATGGCCTGCCAGATCTCCTCCCACGGCGTGCTGCGGGAGACGTGGTGCATCTGGTAAAGGTCGATCCGGTCGGTCTGCAGCCGGCGCAGCGAGTCCTCACACGCGCGGACCAGGTGGCGCGCGGACAGGCCCTGCTCGTTGGGCCACTCACCCATCTTGCCGTACGCCTTGGTGGCCAGGACGACCTTGTCGCGGCGGCCGTCGCCCCGGGCGAACCAGCGCCCGATGATCTGCTCCGTCACCCCCTCGCCGAGCTTCCACCCGTAGACGTTGGCGGTGTCGAAGAAGTTGAGCCCGTGCTCGAGGGCCCGGTCCATGACGGCGAAACTGTCCGGCTCGCTCGTCTGCGGGCCGAAATTCATCGTGCCGAGACAAAGCCGGCTCACGGACAGTCCGGTGCGCCCCAGGTTGGTGTACTCCATCCCACCACCCTGCCATGCGCCCCGATCAATCGCGCGGGGCGGTCAGGAGGACTCGCGGGCCGCCGGGCCGCCGCCGAAGAGGACATCGTCCCAGCTCGGCAGCCGCTTGCGAGACTTGTTCGCAGACTCGGTCGCCTCGCCGGTGGCGGTCGCCGCGGCGGCGCCCGGGTTGCGGCGCGGCCGGAGGACGGCGAGCGAAGGCACCGCCGGCACCTCCTTCGGCGCGTCGGCGTCGTCGTCGAAGGCCGAGCCGGGGCCGCCGCCGAGCAGCGCGGCCGCGCCGCCGGCCACGGCGCTGTGCCGACCCCGGGCGGGGCCTCGACCCGGCCGGTGCGCTGGAACCGAGCGGTCGTTCGAGGCCGGCGAGCAGGGCGTCGCGGCCGGCGCGGATCGGGTCCCGGGTGGGCCGTGCCTTCTCCACGGCGGGGCCGGGCAGCCCGTGCCCTCGGCCGGGCTCCGCGCGGGACGGGCCGGGCAGGCCGTGCCCGCTGCGCTCCGGCGGCGGGTCCTGGCCGAGCAGCGGAGCCGGTCGCTCCACGCACAGGTACTGCGCCATGTCGTCGTACGGGGTGACGGTCTGCCGGGCCTTGTCCAGCTCCCACACCGCCTGGGCGGTGGCCTTGCCGGAGGGCCAGGTCGCGACGATCCGCCAGGTGCCGACGTCCCGCCGGTACTCTTCCCACGAGATCGTGACCGAGTCGACCCCGTGCTGGGCGAGCCGACCGTCGACCACCTCGGCCAGCGAGGTGCCCTTCTCGGAGTTGCGCAGCCGGGTGCGCCGGGCGTGCTGCGAGAGCATCGCCCGTTCCTGCAGCACCGGGCCCGCGTAGCGCAGGACCCGGTCGACCGGCACGCCGGCGACCCGGGCGACGTCCTCAGCGGACTCGCCGGAGCGGATCCGGGCCTGGATGTCCCGTGGCGACAGTGACGCGGCCGCCTCGCTGGCCGACATGGGCGCCACGATCGGCGGGCCGCCGCCGGGGTCGGTGTGCAGTGCCGAGGTGATCCGCTCGTCGATCGGCAACGCGAGGAGGCGCCCGACCTCGTCGGCGAGCACCAGGGCCTGGCCGTCCTCAGAGAGGGCGACGAAGCGTACTGGCCGCATCGCGTTGCCTCCGATCCCGCCGAGCTGGCCTTCGCCGCAGCGTGCCACGGTGCGGCGGCTGAAGACACACGCTACTGGCAGATGTCACCCGTTGGTGGCGAGCCACGCCGACAAACTTGCGTCCGATCCCGCGGCGCCGCCGCCCGGGTCGCGCCGCGGTGGGATCAGAGGCGGTCGATGACGTAGTCGACGCAGGCCGTGAGCGCCTCGACGTCGGCCGGCTCCACCGCGGGGTAGACCGCGACGCGCAGCTGGTTGCGGCCCAGCTTGCGGTACGGCTCCACGTCCACGATCCCGTTCGCGCGCAGCACCTTGGCGATCGCGGCCGCGTCCACGCCGTCGACGAAGTCGATCGTGGCGACGACGTTGGAGCGCAGGGCCGGGTCGGTCACGAACGGCGTGGCGACCGCCGACCGCTCCGCCCAGCCGTACAGCGCGCCGGCGCTCTCGGCGGTGCGCTTGGCCGCCCAGGACAGGCCGCCCTGCGCCAGCATCCAGTCGGTCTGCTCGGCGGCGAGGAAGATGGTCGCCAGCGCCGGGGTGTTGTAGGTCTGCTCCAGCCGCGAGTTGTCGATGGCGGTCACCAGGTCGAGGAACGCGGGGATGTAACGCCCGGTCGCCTTGATCTCGGTGGCCCGCTCGATCGCCGCCGGCGACATCAGCGCGACCCACAGCCCGCCGTCGGAGGCGAACCCCTTCTGCAGCGCGAAGTAGTAGACGTCGCTCTCCCGCACGTCCACCTCGAGGCCGCCGGCGGCCGAGGTCGCGTCGTGCAGCATGAGGGCGCCGGGGTCGGCGCCGGTCACCCGGCGGACGGGCACGGCCACGCCGGTGGAGGTCTCGTTGTGCGGGCTCGCGTACGCGTCGACGCCCGCCTCCGCGGCGAGTGCCGGCGCGGAGCCGGGCTCGGCCTTGCGCACTGTCGGCTCACCGAGGAACGGCGCGTCCTTGACGGCCTTGGCGAACTTGGCCCCGAACTCGCCGAATGACGCGAACTGCGCCCGGTCCCGGATCAGCCCGAACGTCGCCACCTCCCAGAAGGCGGTGGTGCCCCCGTTGCCCAGGACGACCTCGTACCCGGCCGGCAGGTCGAAGAGCGCGGCAATTCCACGCCGCAGGCGGGCGACCTCGTCGCGCACCGTCTTCTGCCGGTGGGAGGTGCCGAGGTACGTGGTGGCGACCTGCGCCAGCGCCTCCACGGCGGCCGGGCGGACCTTCGACGGACCGGAGCAGAACCTGCCGTCCGCGGGCTTGATCTCATCGGGAAGCTGGATGCTCGGTGCGTCGGCCACGGTGATCGCGGTCCTTCCTCAGGGGCGTCTGGCGGGTGCCCGGCGGCGCTGCCGAGGCACCATCCTTGCACCCGGCCCGCCGGGCAGCGGCCCGGCGGGCGGAAAAGTGATCCACGCCCCGCCCGCGCGGGATCGGGCGTCGTGCGGGATCAGGCGTCGTGCGGGACGGCGTCCCACCCCTCGACGTCCTGCGGCTTGCGCGGGGCGGGGCCCACGTAGCGGGCGGACGGGCGCACGATGCGGCCGAGCTTCTTCTGCTCCAGCACGTGCGCGCTCCAGCCGGCCACCCGGGCGCAGGTGAACATGGAGGTGAACATGTGCGCCGGCACCTCGGCGAAGTCGAGGACCACCGCGGACCAGAACTCCACGTTCGTGGCGAGGACTCGGTCGGGCTTGCGGGCGTGCAGCTCGGCGAGGGCCGCCCGCTCCAGCGCCTCGGCGACCTCGAAGCGCGGCGCGCCGAGCTCCTTGGCGGTGCGCCGCAGCACGCGGGCGCGCGGGTCCTCCGCCCGGTAGACGCGGTGCCCGAAGCCCATCAGCCGCTCGCCCCGGTCGAGCACGCCCTTGACGTACCCCTCCGCGTCGCCGGAGCGCTCCACCGCCTCGATCATGTGCAGCACGCGGGAGGGGGCGCCGCCGTGCAGTGGCCCGGACAGGGCGCCGATGCCGGAGGAGATGCAGGCCGCCGCGTCCGCACCGGTGGACGCGACGATGCGGGCGGTGAACGTGGAGGCGTTCAGCCCGTGCTCGGCGGCGGAGATGAAGTAGGCGTCGACGGCTTTCACGTGCCGCGGATCGGGCTCGCCGCGCCAGCGCTTCATGAAGCGCTCGACGAGCGTGGCCGCCGTGTCGATCTCCTTCTGCGGGACGGCCGGGAGGCCCAGCCCGCGCGCGGACTGCGCGACGAAGCTCAGCGCGGTCACCGACACCCGGGCCAGGTCCTCCCGGGCCCGCTCGTCGGCGATGTCCAGCAGCTGGCCGAGGCCCCAGTACGGCGCGAGCATCGCCACGGCGGACTGGACGTCCACCCGGATGTCGCCGGAGTGCACCGGCACGGGGAACGGCTCGGCGGGGGGCAGCCCGGGACCGAACTTGCCGTCGACCAGCAGTGCCCAGACGTTGCCGAAGGACACCTGGCCGATCAGGTCCTCGATGTCGACGCCCCGGTACCGCAGCGCGCCGCCCTCCCGGTCCGGCTCGGCGATCTCCGTCTCGACGGCGACGACGCCTTCCAGACCCGGCTTGAAATCGGACATATAGCTCTCCTGGCTCCGGTTTGTCACCCTCATCTTGCCTGGCGGGCAACCCGGTTGCGACCCACTCGCGATGTGCTACCCGCGACATCATTCCCCCTCCGCCAGGCATCCGGTACGCGGCCGGCGACAGCCCGTATCGCCACGCCGTGGCTTCCCGCAGCTCACACCGCGTCCGGCAGGATGGGTGGGTGACGGTCGACACACCAGACCCGGCCCGGATGCGGCGCGAGTACGCACAGCACGACGGCCTTTCCGAGGAGCACCTCGCGGCGGACTGGGCCACCCAGTTCGGCTGGTGGTTCGCCGACGCGGTCGCCGCGGGGCTGCCCGAGCCCAACGCCATGGTGCTGGCCACCGCCGACCCGGCGGGGCGGCCGAGCGCCCGGACCGTGCTGCTGAAGGAGTACGACGGCGGCGGCTTCACCTGCTACACCAACTACGACTCCCGCAAGGGCACCGAGGCGCTCGCCAACCCGTACGCCAGCCTCGTCTTTCCCTGGTTCGCGATGCAGCGGCAGATCGTCGTGTGCGGGCGGGTGGAAGCCGTCGACCGGGCCCGCACGGAGGCGTACTTCGCGACCCGCCCGCGCGGCGCGCAGCTCGGCGCCTGGGCGAGCCCGCAGTCGTCAGTACTGCCCGACCGCGCCGCCCTGGCCGCCGGCCTCGCCGCGGCGGACCGCCGCTTCCCGCCCGGCGCGCCGGTG
>DASQDS010000216.1:0-11744 GCA_035634075.1 Pilimelia sp.
CCGGTACGCACCGGCCACCGCGCGGTCGGCCCCGTCGACGAGACGCGCCGCCCACGGGTCGCCCGCCGCCAGCCGGCGCGCGAGCAGCACGCCGATCGGGTCGTTGCCGAGGACAGCCAGCCCCGGCCGCTCGTCGCCGTCGGCGGCATCCGCGCTCTCGATCTCCGCGTCCAGGAAGTAGCCACGGCGACCGTCCTGGCCGATCGGAGCGGCCGGGGCCACCCAGAACCGCACCCGGCGAACCGGCGGCGGGAAGGCGCCGCCGGGCGCGAGCTGCACCCTGCCGACCTCGGCGGCCGCGAGGATGCCGGCGGCATCCACCAGCTCCACCGGGCAGCCCGCGCAGTCGGGCACCCGCACGGCGCCGGCCGCCAGTTCGTCCACGTCATCGGCCATGGCCACTCCGTCCCGTACAGGCGTACCCACTCGACAGCATGGCACGCGGTCGGCCGCCCGGCGAGCGACTGGCGGGCTGGCGGGCTGGCGCTACCCTGTGGCGACCGCGGGATCTCATGCCTAGAGATCCAGCAACGACCCGGTGGAGGTCGGTGCCGCCGATGGGACGGGCGCTGCGTGCCATCCGGGTACGCCTGGGACAGGCGCTGCGGACCCGCGTGTTGGCGGCCCTCGCACTGTTCGGCGGCCTGGCCGGGGTGATGCTCTACGCCGCCCGCGACGTCCCCCAGTACGGCGGCACGTTCGCGCTCAACATCGGCGCGGAGCTCGTCGCCGCCCTCATCCTGCTGTTCGCCCTCACCCCGATCCTCCGGCGGGCCCAGCAGGGCGGCGTCCGCGAGCACCGGCGGCTCGACTTCGCGTGGTACGTCGACCGCGTACTGGCCGCCAAGAACGACGTCCGGGTCCTGCACACCTTCTCCCGGCTGTTCGGCGAGCCGCACGACAGGCGCTTCCTCACCGCCGCCACCGGGGTCCTGCGCCGGCACGGCCGGGTCGAGATCCTGCTGCTCGACCCCGACTCGCCGGCCGCCGCCCAGCGGACGAAGGAACTGCGCGGGCACGGCGACGTCGCCCGCGAGGTGCGGCAGAACCTGCGCGTGCTGGCCGCCTTCCGGCAGGACCTGGACGGGTCGATGCGGGAGCGCTTCGAGGTGCGCCTCTACACCGCCGCGCCGTCCGTCGCGATCTACCAGTGGGACGAACGGCTGCTCGCGTCGTTCCTGCCGCTGGGCGTGCTGTCCGGCGACAGCACCCAGCTGGAGGTGTCGGTGCTGTCGCCACTGGGCAGCTTCGTAGCCGAACGCTTCGACGAGCTGTGGCAGAACAGCACGCCCCTGGACGCGTACCTGTGCCTGCCGGTGGCCGTCCAGGACGGCCGCGGCAGCCACCCGCACGCCACACCGTTCGTGGTGGCCGACGGCGAACGCTACCTGGCTGACGGGCAGCTGCTCGCCCGGCTGGCGCGCAGTCTCGGCCAGGGCGTCCGGGTCACCCTGCCGGAGGCCCCCGGGCGCGCGTACCTCCTGGAGATGGTCCCCGAGGAATCACCGCTGGGTCTCGACCTGGCCCAGCGCTTCCTGGACAAGTACGCGCGGCACGAGTCCGCCTTCATTCGGCTGGCCCCGGACCCCGCCGGCGGCGGGTCATCCGCCACGGGCTGACCGCGACGCGCCCTCGGGAATGTCTGCTGGGTCGGCGCCGCGTTACGGGCCGCGTTACGGGGCCGCGACCGCCTGGCGGGCCCGTCGGCCGCCGTCCGCGGTCGCCGCGCGCTGGGCGGCCGCCGCGGCGGCGAGAACTTCCGCGACCGTCACCGCCAGCAGCGCCGGGTGGACGCCCGAACCCGCCGGCCCGCCCTGCTCCCCGGGCCGCAGTTCTCCGGGCCACGGTTCTCCGGGCCGCAGCTGTCCGTGCCACAGCGCGACGTGCTGCGGGCGGTCGGGCGGCGGGCCCCACAACGCCGGCGACACCGGGCCGAACAACAGCACAGACGGCGTCCCGTACGCGGTCGCCAGGTGCCCGATGCCGGTGTCCCCGCTGATCAGCAGCCGGGCCCCCGCGACAACGCCGGCCAGCTCGCCCATGTCGGTGCGCCCGGCGAGGACCGCGCGCTCGGGGAGCCCGGCCAGCCCGGCGACGTCCGCCGCCAGCCCCCGCTCGCCGGCCGAACCCGTGACCACCACCCGGTGCCCCGCAGCGCCCAACTCCCGCGCCACCTCGGCGAAGCGCTCCGGCGGCCACCGCCGCTGCGGCGCCTTCGCACCCGGGTGGATGATCGTCAGCCCCGCCGAGTGGTGCCCCGGCGGCCGGCGCAGCGCCAGGTCCGCCGGGTCGCACGGCACGCCGTACCAGGCCAGCATCCGGCACCACCGGGCAACTTCGTGCTCGTCCGAGCGCCACACCGGCCCGTCCGGGTAACCGGCCCGCGGGCACGCGAACGCCAACATCCGGTCCGCCCCCGCCCCGGCCAGCAGGCGGTGGGACTGCGGCCCGCGGCCATGCAGGTTGACCGCCAGGCGGGGCGGCCGGCCGGGCCACGCCCGGGGGCCGAGCCCGTCCGTCGGCAACAGCCGGTCCACCCCACCGATCAGGTCGACCAGCGGGGCCAGCCAGCGCGGGGCCGCCAGCGCCAGCGGCTCCGCCGGGAAGGCGGCGCGCAGGCCGCGAAGGGCGGGCACCGCCGTGGCGAGATCACCGACGCCCAGGGCGCGCAGTGCCAGGATCACGGGTACGACGACTCCTGTTCCGCGCAGACCACCATCTCGCGCACCGCGCTGCCGGGCGGCTGGCTCAGCGCGAACACCACCGCGGCGGCGACGTTCGCCGGGTCGTTGAGGATCGCGTCCGGGCCGGGCTTGTACTGCTCAGTACGCCCGTCGAAGAAGGGGGTCCGCATCCCGCCCGGGATCAGCAGCGTCACCCCCACCGTGCCCGCCAGCTCGGCCGCCAGGGCCCGGGTGAACCCGACGACGCCGAACTTGCTGGCGCAGTACGCGGTCGCGTCGCTCACCGCCTTGACGCCCAGCGTCGACGCGATGGTCACGATGGAGCCGTGCGACCGCTCCAGGAACGGCAGCGCCGCCCGGATCACCGCGACCGTCGCCAGGAGATCCACCGCGACGACCCGCTCCCAGTCGGTGGCGGACACGTCGGCCAGCCGGCCCGGCACGTCGATGCCGGCGGCGGTCACGACGCCGTCCAGGCCGCCCGCCTGCTCGGCCAGCCGCCGGGTCGCGTCCTCGGCGGCGCGGGTGTCGGCGAGGTCGCAGCGCAGGTACGGCACGCCGTCCGCCGGCGGCACCAGGTCCAACACGTACGGCTGGCCACCGGCCTTCGCCACGGCCTCGACGACCGCGGCGCCCAGCCCGCTCGACCCGCCGGTCACCAGCACCGAACCCGTGATGTTCACAGCTCTCCCTTCGGAAGGTGACCGTTGCCCCCGCGGGCCGCGGCGATCATGCGCGTGGTGGAGTGGCCGTCCAGGTAGGGAACGACGACAGTCTGGCCGCCCCACCGGGCCACCAGCTCCGCCTCGGGCAGGTCCGACGCGTCCCCCGCCCCACCCGAGTAGTCCCCGCCCTTGACCCACACGTCCGGGCGCAGCCACGACAGCACCGCGTGCGGGGTGGTCTCGTCGAACATCACCACGGCGTCCACGCAGGCCAGCGCGGACAGCAGCCGGGTGCGGTCCGCCTCACCCACCACCGGGCGCTCCGGGCCCTTGAGGGCGCGCACGCTCGCGTCGGAATTCAGGCACACCACCAGGCAGTCCCCGAGCCGGCGGGCGGCCTCCAACGTGGCCACATGGCCGGCGTGCAGCAGGTCGAAGCAGCCACCGCTGGCCACCACCGTGCCGCCGGCCGCCCGAACCCGGGAAACCAGCGCACCGGCCGCGTCGGCGCCCGCCGGCATCGCGCCGAGCACGGTCGTGGCCGCCCGGCCCGGGCCGTCGCCGCCCGGCGGGGTCGCCGACAGGGTCAGGACACCACCCGCCTCGGTCGCGTCGCCGCCCGTACCGCCGTTGCCGTTGCCGTTGCCGTTGTTCTTTCCGTTGTGGTGGCGGCCGTTGCCGCCATTGCTGTCGGCGGCGCTCGTGGCGGCGCTGCTCACGGCGGCGTCGACGGTGACTGTGCGCCATGGCGGCGCGGTCTGGGCCGGCGGCAACGCCTGCGTCGCCGTGCCCTCGCCGGGCCGCGCCACCGGGGCCGTCGCCACGGCCGTCGCCACGCCGCCGGCCGCGACGTAGGCGGCCGCCTGGTCCACCGCCTCCTGGACCGCCTCCGACACCAGCGCACCGCCGGCGAGCGCGATCGCCGCCGCGATGGCGAACCGGTCGCCCGCGCCGCAGGTGTCCCCCTCCGCGCGCGCCGGCACCGGTACCACCAGCGGCGTCGGACCGGACTGGCTCAGCAACGCCCCGTCCGCGCCGAGCGTCACCACGACCGCGCCGGCCCGCCAACGCCGGCGCAACTCCTCGGCCCCGCGCGCCGCCGCGGCGAGCCGGCCGCCCTCGGTCACGCCGGTCAAGCCGCGCAGCTCGCCCTCGTTCGGCGTCACCAACCGGGCGCCCGGCACGGCCGCCGGACCGCGCGGGTGCGGGTCCCACACCACCGGGGCGCCCGTGCGGGTCAGCGCGGCCCGCACCTCGGCCTGCCGGGTGACACCCCGGCCGTAGTCGCTCACGAGCACAGCAGACGCCCGTTCCAGCTCCGCCAGCGCCGCCGCGGACGGTGCGCCCGGGACCTCGCCGACCATGCCTCCCCGGTCCAGCCGCAACAGCACCCGGCCGCCCGCCCGCAGGCGCACCTTCTCGGCCGTGGCACCGGTACACGGCAGGGCGAACACGGTCACCCCCGCCGCCGCGAGCAGCTCGGCCAGCCGGTCGCCCCCCGCATCGGCGGCCAGCGCGGTGATCAGCGCGACGTCGTAGCCCTGCGCGGCGGCCAGCAGGGCCGCCAACCCGGCGCCCCCGGGGCGGTCGATCGCGGTCGTCTCGTCCAGCACCGGCGCGGGCGCGTCCGGGCAGATCCGCGACACGGAGCCGTCAATGTCGCGGTCCAGCAGCGTGTCCCCCACCACGACCAGCCGCCCCGACCCGCCACCACCGTCACGGTCCGGACCGGACCGCTCCCGACTGCGGGGCTCGCTGCGCTCACTCCTCGCGGTCACAGAGCCGACCGTTCGTGCCCGACTGCGGGGCTCGCTGCGCTCACTCCTCGCGGTCACACTCCTCGCGGTCACGGGCGAGGCCCGTTGCCGTTGCTCAGCGCTAGCCGCGCACCGTTCCCGCTGGTCGTCTGAGCACCGACCGGCGACTCGGCGACCGGCCCGGCGGGCACGTCGGCGGGCGCCGCCTTGCCGGCGTACGCGTCCGCGACGCCCAACACCATCGGCAGGGTCAGGTCCACGTACTCGCACAGCAAGTGCACGGCCAGCAGGTGCAGCTCCTGCACCACCTGGGATTCCGGCGACGGCACCGCCAGCACCTGGTCGCACCGTTCGGCCAGCGGATTCGGTGCCGGGCCGGTGAAGCCCCACACCCGCAGCCCGCTCTCGCGCCCCGCCTCGGCCGCCGCCAGCAGGTTCGGGCTGCATCCGCTGGTCGACATGAGCAGCAGGATGTCGTCCGGGCGGCCGTGCGCGCGGACCTGCCGGGCGTACACCTCCTCGAAGCCGTAGTCGTTGCTGATCGCCGTCAGGCTGGACGTCTCCGCGCACAGCGCGATGGCGGACAGCGGCGTGCGGTCATCGCGCAGCTTGCCCACCAGCTCGGCGGTCAGGTGCTGCGCCTCGGCGGCACTACCGCCGTTGCCGGCGGTCAGCAGGCGACCGCCGTTGCCCAGGGTCCAGGCGAGGTCACTGCCCCACCGGGACAGCGGTCCGGCGACGCGCCGAAAGGGCAGCAGGGCAGCCGCCAGGGCGGTCAGGTGGTCGTCGAGGATCGCATGGGGATCCCGCGCCATCAGGCCACCGCCCCGCTGGGCAGGCGGAGCCCGGTGAGTGCGCTGTACACCCCACCAAGCTGCGCCGCGCAGCGCTTCCAGCTGTAGACCTGCCGGGCCCGGTCCAGCGCCGCTGTCGCGTACGCCAGCCTGCGCATGTTGTCCCCGAGCAGCCGGCGGATGGCGCCGCCGAGCGCCCGCGGGTCCCGCGGCCGGACGAGGTCACCGGTCAGGCCGTCGACGACCGTGTCGGCCAGCCCGCCGACGGCGGTGGCCACCACGGGCACGCCACAGGCCATCGCCTCCAGCGGGGTGAGGCCGAACGGCTCGTACCACGGCGGGCAGACCACGACGTCGGCCGACCGGTACCAGCGGGGCATGTCGTCGCCGCTCACCTGGCCGACCATCCGGAGCCGGTCACTGACCTTGGTGGACTCGGCGAGCGCCTGCAGCCGGCGGGCCAGCGGGTCGTTCTTCAGCTCGGCCAGCGGCGGGCCGCCGATGACGACACACTCGGCCTGCGGCACCAGGCGCATGGCCCGGATCAGGTCGGCGTGCCCCTTGCGGTCGACCATCCGGCCGACGGTGAGCACGCGCTGCCGGTCCGGGTTGCGCGGCGCCAGCGGACCGACCGGGGAGAACCGCTCAAGGTCCACACCGGACGGGATGAGGTTGATCCGGGTTCGTGGGACGCCCATCCGGACCAGCTCACCGACCTCGTCCTGACACTGCGCGATGACGCGGTCCACGGCGCGGCCGAGCGCCCGTTCGTAGCCGATGCGCTTCGGCGGGCTGGTGTCGGCCGTGCCCTGGTGGCGCCGCTTCACCGTGCCGAGCGCGTGGTACGTCTGCACGACCGGCACGCCGCACTGCCGGGCGGCGGTGATCGCCGCCAAGCCGCTCATCCAGAAATGGGCGTGCGCCACGTCCGGCATCCAGCCGTCTGTCCGCCACTGGTCGACCAGCCAGCGGCCGAATTCCTTCATGTACGGCAGCAGGTCGTCCTTGGGCAGCGGCGACGCGGGCCCGGCCGGCACGTGGGCGACCATCACCCCGTCGGCGAGCTTCACCATGCTGGGCAGGTCCGGCGCGTCGCGGCGGGTGTACACCCGCACGTCGTGGCCCTCACCGGCGAGCGCCTTCGACAGTTCGGCGACATGGGTGTTCTGCCCACCCGAGTCGACACCCCCGAGCGTGGCCAGCGGACTCGCGTGCTCCGAGATCATCGCGATGCGCATGTCTCCTCCTCCAGCAGCCGATCCCAATCCGCGAGGAACCGGTCCAGCCCGTATCGGGTCAGCGCCACACTGCGGGCCCGCTCGCCGAGCCGGACTGCGGAGTCCGGCTCGTCGATCAGCCACTGGGCGGCGTCGACGAGGGTGTCGATCCTGGTGGCGAGCACACCCGCGGCCGGCGGTACCGCGGCGACGGCCTCGGTGGTGGCGAGGACCAGTACGGGCATGCCCATGGTCATCGCCTCCAGTAGGCTGAGCCCCAGCGAAGTCCACCGGTGCGGATGCAGGTACGCCCTGCGGCGTGCCATCTCGGTATGCATCTGCCCTTGTGGTGGGTCGTCGTAAACACCCAGTCGGTTCTCGGGCAGCCCGAGGCGGTCACCCAGCCCGGCCACCCCCATCCCGAACACGTCCACCGGCGCCACCGCCGCGAATCTCGGCAGCACGTCCGTTCCGGTCACCCGCCACCGGCGTACCGGCTCGTTGATGGCCACGCCGATGCGCGCGAGCTCGCCGGTGTACCGGGCGGCCGGTTCCACGATGCCGTGCTCGATCACGGCGGTCCGGGTCCCGCCGGTGTCCCAGAACAGCTCGTTGAAGTGGGTGACGTGCGCCACCACCAGGTCGTCGCGGTCCGCCATCGGGTGTCGGGCGTTCGGCACGTCGCCCCTGGGCGTGTTGTGCTCCACATAGACGACCGCAACGTCGCGGCCCACCCGCCGGCCCAGCCACTCCTCCGCCAGGTCCAGCTCCGCCGGGCGCTGGACGATCACCACATCGATGTCCTCGGTCCGCAGCCGGGCGGGCGGGACCTCCACCACCGTGTCCGGCCAGCTGTACGTGCGGGCGCGGCCCAGTCCGTACGGGCCCCGGTCCGGCGTGACGGGCACGACGTACCGGTGCTTGCCGTGCACGAAGGCCGTCGTCCAGGAGCCGTGCACATGCCAGAGGAGGATGTTCATACGGTGGCGGGCCTCTCGTCGGGAAGGGCCGTGCGCGGGCGGGGTGCGGCGGTGAGCAGCGCGACGGCGGCGACGACGCTTTCCGGGGCGATGTCAGACAGGCACGGGTGGCCCGGGGTCGGGCAGCGGGCGGCCCGGGTGTGCCGGCAGCCCGCCAGGGGGTCGCCGAGCCGCACCCAGGGCACCCGGTACGGCCCCCACTGGCCGAAGGGGACCGTCGGCGCGAACAGGCTCACCACCGGGGTGCCAACCGCGGCGGCCACGTGCGCCGGGCCGGTGTTGCCGACGACCAGGCAGCCGGCGCGTTCCAGCAGGGCCGCCAGGCCGGGCAGCGTCGTCCGCCCGCCCAGGTCCAAGCCGACGTCCCCGGCGACGTACGCGCTCAGTTCGCGCTCCGCCGGCGTGCCCGTCACCACCACGCGGGAGCCGGCGGCGGCGAGCGCCCGCACCACGTCGCCGCACCGCTCCGGCGGGCAGGCGCGAGCCGGCACGCTGGCGCCGGGGTGGACGACGACATACCCGCGCTCGGCCAGGATCGGCGGCTCACCCGCCTGGCCAGGTAGGTCACGGGCCGCCGCGGCAAGGTGCTCCGGCCGCAGCTGGAGCGCCCCGTCGTCGCCGGGTGGCAACGCGAAGCCGGCGGCCACCGCGAGCGACAGGGCGCGTTCCGGCTCCGGGATGCCCAATGGCACCCGGTGCCGGACGTCCAACAGTGACCCGGGGTAGTCGTCACTGATCGCGGAGATCCGCCGCACCCCCGCCATCCGCAGCGCGAGTGCGAGCGGCAACGCGGACTGGTGGAACGAGGTGAAGATCACCGCCTCCTCGACGCCGGCACCGGCGATCCGGGCGACCAGGTCGTCGATGTCGGCGCGGTCCACCGCGGGCGGCTCCGGGTCGATCCACGGCACCCGCCACTCGAGGATCTCGTCGACGCCGGGCAGCAACTCGGCCGCCGCCCGGCCGCGCGGGCCGCACAGCATGACGACGCGGTCCGTGCCGGCCGCGACAGCCCGGATCGCCGGCCCGGTCACCAGCACGTCACCCGCGGAGTCGGTGCGCGCCACAAGTACACAACGCGGGCGCCGGTGCCCGGCGCCCGCGGCTGAACCGCCCACCGTTGGCCGGCTGCCTGCTGGGGGCGCACTGACTGCTGGGCGGCGGTCGCCGGCTAGGCGCTGGCGCCTCAGGATGAGGTCCACCGCGCTCGCCAGGTCGCCCGCCACGGCGGGTGCCGCCGCCACCTCCTCGCGGCGGGTGACGGGTGTCGGCACCATGATCCCGGCTGCGCCGGCCGCACCGGCGGCGGCCATGTCGCGGCCGATGTCACCGACGACGACACACCTTTCGGGGGTGGTACCGAGAGCCAGCGCCGCCCCGCGGACCAACCCGGGCGCGGGCTTGCGACAGTCGCAGCCGTGCGCGTCGTCGTGCGGGCAGACCTGCCACGTGTCGAACGCCCCGAGCAGCTCCTCGATCCGCGCGTGCACCCGCTGCATGTCCGCCTCGGTGAAATGCCCCCGGGCCAACCCCGATTGGTTCGTCACCACGCCCAGGCGCAGGCCAGCGGCACGCAGCCGGTCCAGCGCCGCCCGGGCGCCGGGCACCGCCACCACGGCGGCCGGGTCGCCGTTGTACGGCACGTCGTGCACGATCGTGCCGTCGCGGTCGAAGAGCACGGCGTCGAACAGGGCCGGTCGCCGTTGATCGGTCTGCTGCGGTCGCACGGCGGCCGAGTGCCCCAACTTGACGAGAAGTAAACATCATCTTCGGGAGACCGGGGCCGCCTCGGGCAAGAGCCGGGGCGACGATCCGGCCGGCCGCCGGGACCGTGCTCGCGAGCGGACGACGCCTTGATCAACTCACCCTCATGCGGCTGGTGACGGTGCCGGTTGGCGTGGTGGTGCGCTGTGTCACCGGGCGCTGGGTCACCGGCCGCTGGGTCACCGGCCGCTGGGCACCGGGCGCTGGGTCACCGGCTGCCGGGTCACCGCTTGCTGTGCCACGGATTGCGCCGCCGCGCCGCGCGTCTGCCACCAGCCGCGCAGCCAGTGCGCCACGGCCAGCGGCGGGATGGCCGCGCTGGTCAGCACCATGGTGGTCACCTCGGCCGGCGTCCGTGGGCCGGGCGCGACACGGGCCACGGCGAATTCCGCCGTACCGGCCAGCCACGCCGCACCGGCCGCGCTGCCCGTCACTTTCCACGCGCGCCGGGTGCGCGCGGGGCCGGTCAGCGCCGCGACGGCACAGCCCAGCGCCGCGAGACCGGCCGCCGTCACCGCCACGTGCCGTGGCCGCCGGCCGGGCGGAACGTCCACGGTCCGCCGCCAGTCCCGCCCGTACATCCGGCGCAGCAGCGCGTCGTCGGCATTGCCGCGCTGCGTTCGCAGGCTGACCCACCGGTTCTCGGGGCGCACGGGGTGGGTCACGGCACGCTCGCCGCGGACCAGCTGCCAGCCGGCCCGCCGCACCCGGTGGGCCAGCTCGGCGTCCTCCCGGAACGCCCGGGGAAACCGCTCGTCGAAGCCGCCGACCGCGGCCAACGCCGCCCGCCGGTAGGCCATGTCGGCCGTGATCCACTTGCCGCCGGCGAGGCCGGCCGTGCCGCGCTCCCAGTCGGTCGGCCGGCGTCCGGCCGGCAACGGCACCTGCACCCGGCCCTGCACGCCGCCGACCCGGTCCGGCACGTCCAGGTCGGTCAGCAACGCCGCGACCCAGCCGTGGTCGGGCACCACGTCGTCGTCCAGGAACGCCACCCACGGGTGCCGGGCGGCGCGCCAGCCCACGTTGCGGGCCGCAGCCGGGCCGCGGCCGGACCCGCAAACGACGCGGGCGTACGCGGAAAGTGCTGGTGGAACGGTCAGCGGTGGTCCCGGCGTCCGCCGGTCGTCCACCACGATCACCTCGAACGGCACCGACGGTGGCGGGTCGGCGGCCAGCGCGCTGAGCACGGCACCCAGGCTCGGCCGACCCACGGTCGGGATGACGAGCGTGACGCCCTCGGCCGCAGCCAGCGCCGCGACCGCCCGCACCGCCCCAGCCCGCGCCGCCCCATCCCGCGGCGCCCCAGCCCTGCCGGCCACTCCCCTGCCGGTCACTGTCCCGCCGGTCACTGCCCCGGCTCGCCGAACGCGCGACCGCGGTGCACGGCGAACGGGCCGATGGCCAACAGGTCCACCGGTGCGGACCCGAACAGCTCCATCGCCTCACGCGGCGTGTCCACGATGGGCCGGCCGGCCGTGTTCAGGGACGTGTTGACCACCACCGGGATGCCGGTCAGCCGGTCGAATTCCGCGAGCATCTCCGCCACCAGCGGCTCCGTGTCGGGGGACACGGTCTGCACCCGGGCGGTGCCGTCGACGTGGGTGACCGCCGGGATGCGGTCCTTCCACTCGGGCTTCACCTTGTGCACGAACAGCATGTACGGGCTCGGGTAGACGCCCTCGAAGATGTCCTCGAAGCGTTCGGCGCGGACCATGGGGGCGATCGGGCGGAACTGCTCCCGCCCTTTGACGTCGTTCATGCGGGCCGTGGTGGCCGGGTCGCCCGGGTGGGCGAGCAGCGACCGGTGACCCAACGCGCGGGGGCCGTACTCGCTGCGGCCCTGGTACCACGCGACGATGCCGTTGTCGGCCAGCACCCTGGCG
>DASQDS010000217.1:0-5331 GCA_035634075.1 Pilimelia sp.
GCCCGCCTGTCCGCCGACAGCCCGAGGGCGTCGGCGGACCGGCGGGCGGCGCCCCCTACTCGGCAACGACTGCGAGGTTGTCGACTCCGCTTGCGCCCCCGGGCGGGCTTGGGATCTGCCGGAAGCCCGACCAGGTGCCGTTGGGCTTCCGGGTCAGAAACAGGAGCCGGTCCTGGTGGCCCGGGACGCAGCAGACCGCGACGGCGAGGAGCAGGTCCCCGCTCACGGGACCTTCGGTCGCGGCCATCTCTTTGAGCGTTCCCGGTGATCCGGTCTGGCCGAACACGTTGGTGAGTGAGGACCACGTGCCGTTGAGGGCGCGGACCGCGTGGAACGGCCCGCCCCGGCCGTGCACCACCAGGTGCATCATGTTGTCGGCCTCGGCCGCCGTCATGCCGAAGACGGAGCCGCTGCCCGGCCGGCCGGTCTGGCGGGTCACGTTCTCCCAGGGGCTCCAGGTGCCGTCGGTCCCGCGGATCGTGTGCATGAACTTGTCATCCCAGTCAACGACGAGCTGAAGGCGACCGTTGCTGAACCCGGCCGCCGCGATGTGGTGGATCTCGGGGCCGAAGCCGGGGTTGAGCGCACCCGCCTGCGATTCGATGTTGACGAACGGGCTCCACACGCCCCTCGAATTGCGGACCGCGTGGTAAATCTTCGCGCCGAGGGTCCGAATCACCACCTGCAGTTGACTCGCGACGTTCACGGCGGCGACTTCCAGGACGGTCAACGCCTGACCCGTGGCGATGGTGGCGAACGGCGACCAGGTGCCGTCGGTGCCCTGCACCGTGTGCAGCAGGTCGGTGCCCCGCGCCACCACGAGGTGCTGATTGCGGCCGATCCGTGCCGCAGCGATGTCCTGCATCTTCTCGTTCAGCGTGCCGGCCTGCGCGGTGACGTTGACCTGCGGGGCAAAAGCGCCGCTGGCGGCCCGGGTCGACTGGAACACCTCGACCGGGCCCGGAAAGAACTGCCTGTTGTCCAGGAAGAAGTGGGTGTCGCCCGCGGCGGCGGACGCGGGCAGGGCGAGCACGACCCCGAGCCCCACGGCCGTCGCCGTAGCGGTCGCCGCCGCCACGATGGCCACGAGCCGCCGGGGGCGCGTCCTCGGTGCGCTGGTTGGCTGGTTCGCCTGCATGCCTTTCCCTCCGGGTCGGGACGCTGCCGCCGTCGCGGAGATCCGGGGGATAGCCGCCCGCGACGGCGGCAGCGGCCGTTCCATGCTCGACCGGGGGGTTCATCGGCGTTGCATCGTTTCGGCACCGTGGCCCGGCACAGTCAGCAGGCGCCCGGGATTACGAGGGGACCGCCGTCAGCTTCGCCGGATTCGCGACCACGAAGAGCCGGATGATCGCTCCCTGGTCCATCTCGGCGGCGAGGACGTGCCGGCCTTTCGGGCCCGCCAGGACCAGTGCCGGGGCGCCGTTGAGCTCAACCGGGGACGCCGTGAGGAACGCCGCCCGCTCGTAGATCACGGCGAAGAACCGGGCCACCCGCGCCCGCGCGGCGATCGGTTTGCGCGCGACCCCGGCCCGGCCGCCGCCGTCGCTCCACGCCACCACGTCCTCGTGCAGCAGCCGCTCCAGCCGGGCCAGGTCGCCCTCCCGCGCGGCGGCCACGAAGTCGCCCAGCAGGCGCCGGTGCTCCGCCCGGCCCGGTGCGAACCGCGGCCGCCGGTCCCGCAGTGCCCGCGTGGCGCGCACGTGCAGCTGCCGGCAGTCCGCCACCGTGCGGTCCACGATCCCGGCGATCTCGTCGTACGGCAGCTCGAACGCCGTGCGCAGCACGTAGACCGCGCGTTGCGGGGGCGTGAGCTGCTCCATCAGGTGCAGGACCGCCAACGACAGGTCCGTGGTGTCCACCGCGCCGAACGGGGACGGGTCGGTGGCCACCGGCTCGGGCAGCCACTCCCCGACGTAGGTCTCCCGGCGGGCCTGGCGGGCGCGTAGGTGATCGATGGCCAGCCGCGCCACCACCCGGGTCAGGTAGCGGCGCGGCTCGGCCACCGTCGACCGGTCCGCGCGGGCCCACCGCAGGTAGGCCTCCTGCAGCACGTCGTCGGCGTCGTACGAGCTGCCGAGCAGCCGGTAGGCCAGGCCGTAGAGCATCGGCCGGTGCGCGACGAAGCCCGCCGCCGCCATGCCCGCCGCCGCCATGCCCGCCGCCGTCAGGCCGGCACCGGCGGCTGCGTCCTCGACGACACCGCGATCCGGTTCCACAGGTTGATGGTGCCAATGGCGAGGATCAGATTGGCCACCCCCTCCTCGGTCCAGTGCTCGACGGCGTCGCCCCACACGTCGTCGGGGACGCCGTGCTCACCCAGCCGGGTCACCGCGTCGGTGAGGGCCAGCGCCGCGCGCTCCCGGTCGGCGAAGAACGGGGCCTCCCGCCACGCCGCGACGGCGAACAGCCGGCGGCTGTCCTCGCCGGCCGTCAGCGCGTCCCGGCTGTGCATGTCGACGCAGTACGCGCAGCCGTTCAGGATGGAGGCGCGCAGCTTCACCAGCTCCAGGACCGTGGGTTCGACGGCGGACGCGACGTACTGCTCCAGGGCGAGGAGCGCCCGGTGTCCGGTGGGCGCCAGCTTCCTGATATTGATTCGAGGTGTCATGCCCCAACGACGGGGGGCGGGCGGCCGGGCGTGACAGTCCCCGGTGTGACCCGGCGCACAGCCGGGCCGGCTACGCCGTGCGCAGGGTGAGCAGGGTGATCTCGCTCGGGGCGAAGACCCGCAGCGGCGGTCCCCAGAAGCCGGTCCCGCGACTCGTGTAGAGGAGCGTCCGCTCCCCGTGCCGGCTCAGGCCCTGGACCACCGGCTGGTCGAGCCGCACGAGCAGGTGGAACGGCCAGACCTGGCCGCCGTGGGTGTGCCCGGACAACTGCAGGTCGACGCCGTACGCCACGGCCGCCGCGACCTGCTTGGGCTGGTGCGCCAGCAGGAGGACGGGCAGGTCGCGATCGGTGCCGGCCAGCGCGGCGGCGTGGTCGGCGCGGTGACCGGGGCGGCCCGACGCCGCGGCGGTGCGGTCGTCGACGCCCGCGACGACGAGCCGGTCGCCGCCCCGTTCCACCACGATGTGCCGGTTGTGCAGGGGCTCCCAGCCGAGCTGGTGCATGTGGTCCAGCCAGCCCTGCGCCTCGCCGAAGTACTCGTGGTTCCCGGTGACGTACGCCCTGGCCAGCGTCGCCCGCACGGCGGCGAGCGGGGCGGCCTGCGCCCGCCGTTGCGCCACCGTGCCGTCGGCGATGTCGCCGGTGTGGCACACGATGTCCGCACTCAGCTCGTTCACGGCCGCGACGACACCCGCGGACCACCGCGCCCGGTCGATGGGGCCGTAGTGGGTGTCGGTCAGCAGCACCACCCGGACGCCGTCCAGGCCCGCGCCCAGGCGCGGGACGGGCACCTCCACCCGCCGGACCCGGGGGACCCGCATCGCCTCGGCGTACCCCCACGCGACCAGCACGACGGACACCGCGACGGTCGCGGCGGCGACGATCCTGGAGCGGGCGGGGTCGCCGACGCCGCCCACCGCGAGCGCCAACCGCAGGACGTTGCCGAGCACCGACCAGGCGAACAGCACCCAGATCACGCCCAGCAGCGTGTCGCCCGTGGCGGCGGCCGCGTCCCGGCGGCGGCCGTGCCCGTGGTACATCAGCACCGGCAGGGCGACGAGCGCCCCGAGGAACAGCAGTGAGCCGGCGACGACCACGGCGGTCGGCCACCGGTTGCCCGCCCACACCAGGGTCCACCACGGCACCCCGAAGAGCAGGCCCAGGACGGCGGTGATGGTCAGGCCCGAGAACAGCGGCCGCAAAGACCGGCGGGCGGGCGCGGCCCGCGCCGCGTCGGTAGCTGACACAGCCGCGACTCCTCGATTCGGTGACCCCGTCCCGCCAGCGTGACACGCCCGCGGGCGGGCCGGCCACCCGGCGGCGGCCGGCCCACACCCCCCGGGTGGGCCGGCCGCGCTGACCATGTCGACGGGTCGGTCGGGCGGCTACCGCCAGACCGACATCTCCGGGTAGCGGCGGGCCGGGTCGTCCAGCAGCCTGCCCGGCCGGCCCCGCAGGTAGCGGTCGACGAACGCGGTGACGGCGGCCCGGGTCATCTGCGTACTCCGGGCGGCGGACAGCGTCTGGTCCTCGGGCAGGGGCAGGCCGAGCTGCTCGGCGATGACGGGGTGGTCGGTGAACGTGTTGTGCCCGGCACCGGCCACGGTCAGCCAGTGCTTCGCGCCGGTGAGGGCGGCCCAGGTGCGGTCCCAGCTGCCGTCGGGCTGCCCCGGCCGGTGCCGCTCGGTGCCCAGGAGCAGGAACGGCCGGTCCAGCCCCGGCGCCGGGACGTCCACGGTGCCGCCCATGTCGCCGCCGGCGGCGACGCGGCGGTCGGCCAGCATCGCCGGAACGGCGCTCGCCCCGCCGAGGGAGTGGCCCACGACCGCGACCCGGTCGGCGTCGATCAGCCGGGCGCCGCGCCACGCCGGCGTGGCCCCCGTCAACCTGTCCAGGACGAAGGAGATGTCGGCGGCCCGGTTGCGCGACGCCGCCGCGCCGAGCTCGGCGGTCGTACCCTCCTCGGCCGCCTGTTCCAGGCGCGCGCAGGCCAGGCATTCCGTGGTCGTGCCGTCGGGGAAGGTGATGCCGAGCGCCTCGAAGTTGTGGTCGATGCCGGCGACCGCGTAGCCGCGGCTGGCCAGCTCGACGGCCAGCGACGTCAGGGTGCCGCGCGGCAGCGAGAACCCGGGCGACAGCACCACCAGCGGCATCGCGTGGGGCAGTGGCGGCGCCTCGGTGCGGGCATGGGTGCGGACGGTGCTCAGCGCCGCCGGGGGCACGTCCGGCGCGCCGAGTGCCCGCAGCACGAGCGCGGCCGCCTGCGGGGTCAGGTAGGCCGCCGGTTGGCCGACCCGGGACCGGGCCGGATACCACAGCGACACCATGAGCTCGCGGTCCCGCGACGGCTGCCACATGTCCCGCCGGGCGGGGTCGGTCAGGTGCAGCGTGGTCACGCCGACCGCGTGCGGGCCGGTGGGCCGCGGCAACGAGTGCGCTGTCGGGTTGGCGGGGCCGGTCGGGGTGGCCGCGGCGTGGGCCGCGCCGGGAGCCACCAGGAAGGTGAGCGTCGCGGCGAGCACGGCCAGAGGCGTACGTGATCTCATGCGTCCACGCTGGACCGGTGCCGGCCCGGGCACCATCGGGCACCGCCCCGAGCCGCCCCCGAAGGCGCCTCCCTAGGGGCGGCGAGGGGCCGTCCCGCCGGGCGGGACGACCCCGCGATGTCCGGTGCCCGTCGTCAGGAGACCGGGCGGAAGTACCCGGTCCTGTCCCGCA
>DASQDS010000218.1:0-5541 GCA_035634075.1 Pilimelia sp.
CGCGAGGTCCCCCGGGCCGGCACGGCGGCGAACCGGGTCCGGCGCGCCGGCCGGCGGCAACCGCACGCCGAGGCCCGCCGGTAGGACGCCCGGCCACCAAGGCGGACGTCGGCTGCCCGGCGACCGAATAGGACGCCGACAAGCCCACGGCGGCGCGCTCGGCCACATCAGCACGCTACCGCCGAGATCTTGGTCCCCAAGCCACCGTTTCCGGGGGTCACGGGACCAAGAGTTCGGACGCCAGCCGGCCGGCCGACCGGGGCGGCTCAGCGCGGCCCGGGGTCTCGGCGGCGGCGAGCGCGGGGCGGGGCGGACCGGCGGGGCGGAACGGCGGGGCGGACCGGCGGGGCGGAACGGCGGAACGGAACGGCGGGGCGGAACGGCGGAACGGAGCGGGGCGGCGCGGGTGGGCGGGAACGGGGGGCTGGCGGCGGTCGTCAGGCAGTGCTCAGCTCGCCGCGGGACGCGCGCCGCTGGCGGCGGCGGTGTAGGCGGCTATCTCGGCGGTGAGGCGGGCCCGGTCGGCGGCCGGCAGGAATGACGCCGCGACCGCATCGCGGGCCAGGCCCGCAACGCCCGCGGCGTCCAGTCCGAGAAGCCGGGCGGCGATGGCGTACTCCTCGTTCAGCGTGGTGCCGAACATGGGCGGGTCGTCGGAGTTGATCGTCACGGGGACACCGGCCGCCACGATCGCCGCCAGCGGGTGCTCCGCGAGCGACGGGACGGCCCGGGTGCGCACGTTGGACGTCGGGCAGACCTCCAGGGTGATCCGGCGCCCGGCCAGCTCGGCCATCAGCCGCTCGTCGCGCACGCAGGACACCCCGTGGCCGATCCGCTCGGGGCCGAGGTGGCGCAGCGCGTCCCAGATCGTCTCCGGGCCCGTCGTCTCGCCGGCGTGCGGCACGCTGTGCAGCCCGGCCGCCCGGGCGGCGTCGAAGTAGGGCGCGAACGGCGCCCGGGGCACCCCGATCTCCGGGCCGGCAAGGCCGAAACTGATCAGGCCGTCGGGCCGTTCCTCCAGCGCGATCCGCAGCGTCTCCGCCGCCGCGGGCAGGCCCGCCTCGCCGGGGATGTCGAAGCACCAGCGCAGGACCACGCCGAGTTCCGCCTCGGCCCGCCTGCGGGCGTCCTCGATCGCCGCGCAGAACTCCGGGGCGGGGATCCCGCGGCGGACGTGGGAGTAGGGCGTCACGGTCAGCTCCGCGTACCGGACCTGCTGGCGGGCCAGCTCCGCGGCCACCTCGTAGGTGAGCAGCCGAACGTCCTCGGCGTCGCGGATCAGGTCGACCACGCTCAGATAGATCTCGATGAAGTGCGCGAAATCCCGGAACTCGAAGTACTCCGCCAGGGCTGCCGGGTCCGCCGGCACCGACGTCGCCCCCTGGTGCCGGGCCGCCAGCTCGGCGACGATGCGCGGCGACGCCGAGCCCACGTGGTGCACGTGCAGCTCCACCTTGGGCAGGCCGGCGATGAAGGCGGTCAGGTCGGTGTCGGCATTGCTGACGGCGGCGGCGCTTCCCTCGGTCACGGCGCCCTGTCTATCACGACGGGCCCGACCGATCACGGCATTTGCGCCCGTCGCGGTGCCGGCCGCGCGCTACCGGCCGCCCGCCGTGCGGGCCACGACGAAGACCCGGCGGAACGGGAAGTACGCCACGCCGCCGTCGACGGGGTACGCGGCGGCCAGTCGCTCCGCGAGCGCCCGCTGGAAGTCGGCCCACTCCGGACCGTCGCCGAGCGCGGCGCGCGCCGGCCGCAGTGCGGTGCCCTCCAGCCAGCGCAGCACCGGGTGCCCGCCGTCCGGTCCGACGGGCAGGACATGGGTGTACGTCGTCTCCCAGGCGTCCACGGCGCAACCGGCCCTGGCGAGCAGGCGCGCGTACTCTGCCGCCGCGGGCACCGGGCGCGGCCGGACGGCGTCGGACAGCCGGCCGACGAAGGCCGGATCGGCCGCCACCGACCGGAGCGCCCGGTGCGACGGCGCGTCGTCGTTGCCGGGCACCTGGACGGCCAGCCAGGCGCCGGCCGGCAACCGTTCCGCCCACCCGGTCAGCAGCTGCTCGTGGCCGGGCACCCAGTGCAGGACCGCGTTGCTGACCACCACGTCGACCGCCGGGCCGGGCACCCACGACCGGACGTCACCGACGGCGTACCGGACCGGGCCGCCGGCGGCCACGGCCCGGGCGATCATGTCCGGTGAGGAGTCCATGCCGTGCACGCGGGCGTCCGGCCAGCGGTCGGCGAGCGTCCCGGTCAACGTGCCGGGCCCGCAGCCGAGGTCGTACACCTCCCGGGGCGTGTCGGCGGCCACCCGGGCGAGCAGGTCGGCGAACGGCCGCGAACGCTCGTCGCCGAAACGCAGGTACGTGGTCGGATCCCACATGTGTCCTCCCGGGCAGACAGCCAGTCGACCCTAGGCGGCGATCCGGGCCGCGAGCAACGCGGGCGGGTAGGCTGCCGACGTGGAGATGCGTAGCTTGCCCCGGATGGGGCGACAGGTCGGCGTGGTGGGGCTCGGTGCCTGGCAGCTCGGCGCCGACTGGGGTGCGGTGAGCGACGACGACGCCCTCGCCACGCTGCGGGCGGCCGTGGCGGCCGGCGTGACGTTCATCGACACGGCCGACGTCTACGGCGACGGCCGCAGCGAGCAGCTCATCGGGCGGCTGCTGCGGGAGCTGCCGGACGCCGGGATCACAGTGGCGACGAAGGTGGGCCGGCGCGCGGCGCTGGATCCGGCGCACTACACGGCGGAGAACTTCCGCGCGTGGACGGACCGGTCCCGCGCCAACCTCGGGATGGACACGCTGGACCTCGTCCAGCTGCACTGCCCGCCCACGCCGGTGTACGACATGGACGAGGTCTTCGACGCCCTCGACGCGCTGGTGGAGGCCAAGCGGATAACCGCGTACGGGGTGAGTGTGGAGACCACGGCGGAGGCGCTGACCGCCATCGCCCGCCCCGGCGTCGCCAGTGTGCAGATCATCCTCAACCCGTTTCGACACAAGCCGATCGAGGACGTCCTGCCCGCCGCCGCGAAGGCCGGCGTGGGCGTGATCGCGCGGGTGCCGCTCGCCAGCGGACTGCTGTCGGGCAAGTACAACGAAGACACCGAGTTCGCCGCCGACGACCACCGCACCTACAACCGCCACGGGGAGGCGTTCGACATGGGCGAGACCTTCTCCGGCGTGGACTTCGCCACCGGCCTGGCGGCGGTCCGGCGGCTGGCCCCGGTCGTGCCGCCCGATGCGACGATGGCCCAGTTCGCGCTCCGCTGGATCCTCGACCAGCCGGGCGTCACCGTGGTGATCCCGGGCGCACGCAACCCGGACCAGGCCCGCGCCAACGCCGCCGCGACGGAGCTGCGGCCACTGTCCACCGAGGCGCAGACCACGGTCACTGACGTGTACGACGAGCTGATCCGCCCGCAGGTCCACCACCGCTGGTAGGACCGCGCGGACCCGCCACCACGCCAACCCGCCACAACGCCAACCCGCCACAACGCCAACCCGCCACATCGCCAACCTGCCGCACGACCCCGGGACGCCGAGAGCCCTCCCGGGCGGGCGGCCGGGAGGGCTCTCGGGTGACGCGTCGTCAGTCCGGCCAGTTGCCGGTGAGCCGGCGTACGCCCGTGGCGCCGCCGCGGTCCACCGCGGCCTTCACCACGGCGAAGATCGCGCCCTGCAGCGCGGCCGCGGCCAGCACCTCGCCCCAACCGCGGTCCTCGTCGGTCGCGTTGGGGGCGTCGTCGTCACCGGCGGCGACCTTCCACACCTGCTTGAAGATCATGCCGGCGACCGCGCCCGCGCCAATGCCCAGCAGGAGGCCAACCGGCCTGTACGCCAGCTTGTTGACCTTGGTCACCGCCGCCTCCCGCGGACCACGAGGATCACGATCAGGACGGCCGCGCCGCCCGCGACGGCAAGCCAGGGCACGGGGCGGCGGCGGGCCGCCTCGCCGGCGTCCAGCGCCGTGTACCGGACCCGCTCCACCGCCGGCCCCGTCGAGCCCTTGAACCGCTCCACCGCCGGTCCCGCCGAGCCCTTCAGCCGCTCCACCGCCGGCCCCGCCGAGTCCTTCAGTCGGCCCACCGCCGGCGCCGCCGAGCCCTTCATGCGTTCGACGGTCTGCGCCGCGGACTCCTTGACCCGGCCGACGGTCTGCGCGGCCGACTCCTTCACCCGCTCGGCGGTCTGGGACGCCGACTCCTTGGCCCGCGCCTTCACGTCGGCCTTGGCCGCCAGCGCCTGCACGGTCTCACCGAGCTCCGCCCGCGTCTGCTTGATCTCGTCCCGCAGCGCGGCCACCTCGGCCGTACCGTCCGCGGACTTCTGTTCGCCCATCCCCTACCTGCCCCTCTCGCGAACCGCCTCGGTCACCGTACGCAGGTCGGCCCGCACACTGTCGGCCGCGGACTCAGGCATCGGCGGGACCGCCTGACGCACCTGCTTGCGGCCGAGAAGGGCGAGCACCCCGGCGATGACCAACAGTCCCACACCGACGATCAGCGCGGCGACCCAAGCCGGCATCGCCTCCGCGAGCAGCAGCACGACGGCCACGATCAGGGCCCCGACGGCGTACAACGCCAGCGCGCCACCGCCGCCGAACAGGCCCACGCCGATGCCCGCGTGCTTGCCCTTCTCCGACAGCTCGGCCCGGGCGAGCGCGAGTTCGTCGCGGACCAGCCGCGAGATCTGCTCGGTCGCCCGCTGCACCAGCTCGGACGTGGTGGCGTCGGCCGCCGACTGACCCGGGCGCCCACCTACGACATCGGCCATCGGTGGCCTCCTTCCGCGTACGTCGCCTCTATGCCCCGGCGGCAGGCGGGCCAATCCTCGCGTTGCGGGGCGTTCGGGCGACGCGCCCCGGGAAGTGACCGCGCCTCAGGTGACCGGCGGGCAGACGCAGGACAGCGAACCGTCGGCCGCCGGCGGGCTGGGGTCCACCAGACCCCACGCGTGCGCGGTGGCCAGCGCGCCGGCACGGTTGTGCGCGCCGAGCTTGCGGAACAGCCGGGCCTGGGTGTTCTCCACGGTCTTCTCGGCGATGCCGAGCGACCGGGCGGTCTGGCGAACGGTGTGGCCGGCGGCGATCGACCGCAGGATGTCGCTCTCCCGGACGGTGAGCTCGGGCAGCCCGCCCACGGGAGCGCCGGAGCGGCCGGCGAGCCACGCCCGGGCCCAGCCGCTGTCCATCGTCAGGTACCCGTGCGCCGCGAGGGTCACCGCCGGCACCAGATCCTCCGCCACCCGGTCGACGGGCAGCACCCCGGCGATGCTGCGGGCGAGCGCGTCCGCCATGTCGACGGGCGGCTGCTGCCCGCCGCGCACGAGCACGATGGGGGTCGTGCGCGCCGTCGGCCAGTCGCCGGGCCCGGGCTCGACCAGCACCAGCACGGTGGGGCCGCGGTGCCACCGCTGCGGCCCGCGGGCCTCGTCGGGCGGCGCGGGGAACTGCTCCAGCGCGAACGGCAGCCCGCCGGCGAGGAGCGCAGCCGTGACGGGGCTCAGGTCGACGCCGGGCCCGCCGCGCAGCATCACC
>DASQDS010000219.1:0-13384 GCA_035634075.1 Pilimelia sp.
GCCGACCAGGTGGTGGAACCGGCGAGTTAGGAAGTCGGGGGGTGCAGCGGCGCCCCGTCCTCGGCGACGAACACATACCCGGAGTCCTGCCACGCTCCGCCCGCCGCGCGTTGCTCGGCCCGTTGCCGCCGTCGGTGTTCGCGGAGCAGCCGCACGGTGTGCCGGTCCAGCGCGACCAGGCGGCGGCTCGCGGCGGTCCTGGGCGGTCCGACGGTGACCAGATGGCCGTTGGCGATGCGCTGCTGTTCGATCATCGCGACTCCGGCGTCGAGGTCGACGTCCGCCCAGCGCAGCCCGGCGGCCTCACCACGGCGCAGGCCGCGCAGCGCGATCAGCCACCACATCACCGCCAGGCGGTCCTGCGCGACGAAGGACAGGAACATCGCGGTCTGCTCGACCGTCCACACCGCTACCGCCGCCCGCTCCCCGGTCTTCTGCACGCGTCGACCCGCTGCGCCCTCCAAACCAGCACGTGCGGGCGCCGGGACGAGGGCGCCTCGACATAGCGGGCCGGGTTATCGCGCAGCAGGCCCTCGCGTATGGCGGCGTTGAGCGCCGAGCGCAGGGTCGCCCGGATGCGATGCAGCGTCGACGGAGACGGGGTACGTCCGTACCGGTTCGTGTCGCACCAATGGTCGTGATCATGTTGGTGGTGTGCCGGCCGGTCAGGTCGCCGGGCCGGATCCGGCCCAGATGCGGGATCAGGTGCCGTTCCACATGGATCTCGTACGAGCGCAGGTGGTCGGGCGGATCTTCGTCCGTGTGGTCAGCCAGTGCCGCAGCCACCGCTGCATCGTCCAGCCTTCGGCGGTGACCGTATTACCGTCGCCGAGCAGGGTGTCCCGGGCGGCGATCGCTTCGCGTCGGGTCGGGTAGCCGCCACGGCGAAGCCGCTCGCGCCGGCCGGGCAGGACCGGCACGGCACAATCGAAGTACCAGCTCCCATGGCCCGCTCAGCCAACTGCGGACACGCCGAGCTCAGCGACCGTCCGTTCTGCGACGACCGACATCCGCATCTTTTGAACACTCCACCGCTCATCGCCAGGCCCTTCCTCGATCGGATAGCTCAACGATGGCCTGAGCGGCACACCAAGGGCTGCCAGGTCACTCCGCGTGGAGCTCGGCACCGGGGCAAACGCAGCATCACTCATCGCAGCGAGCGCGCGGAACGCGGCATGAGCGCACAACCGATCAGGTTTTGCCCAGCCGATTGCGTGGACGGACGCTGAGGTGACCGTTTGAGTGGCCAGGCGCCTAGGGCGGACGACGAGGGTCACGCGGGGGCAGGTGAGGAGCATTGGGCGAACCCGATGTGCCCGTGGTCGGCGAACGGTCCGGTGCACGTCTGGCGAGTGACGTTTCGATCGCCGTAGGTGTCCTGGCGGGAATCGGTCGTCACTCGCACGGCGCCGGTCGTGTCCGTGACGTAGAAGATCTGGATCGGGTCGCCCTCGACGGTGGGTCGGGTGTCCGCCAGGCGGGCGGGCCGTTTTGCGGCGACCGCGTCGAGGAAGCAGGTGATCACCGCGTCCGGCAGCTTCTCGGCCTGCCGCAGGACGTGGCTGCCGCAGTCCGTCTCCGCCGCGGCCGCCGATGAGTTGACCATCGGGCTTGCCCGGACCGGCGGTGGTGAGGTCGCACTCCCGCCACCGACCGCCGCGACCCCGAAGATCGTGGCCGTGATCGTCCCGGCGACAGCCGTGGCAACGCCACCGGTGACCTGATGGCGGCGCGACGCCTCGCCCCGGGCCCGGATCTGCGCCGGCGGGGCCAGCCGCAACGACGATGTGTCGTGCTCGAGATCGGCGAGCGCTTTACGGATGCGTGTTGACATCGGCTTCCTCCCGTTCGTCGTCGAAGCCGAGCAGTGAGGCGAGCGCCGCCCGTGCCCGCGCCAGATAGACCTTCACCGTGCCGGCGGGTATGCCGGTGGCCGCTACGATCTCGGCGACCGGAAGATCGCCGAAATAGTGCAGCACCACGATCCGCCGCTGTACTTCGGGAAGGCGCCGTAACGCCGTCACGATCGCCACCCGGTCGGGCGAGGGCTCGTTGGCCGGTGGCGGTGCGCCGAGCCGGGCCCGCGCGGACAGCCACCGCCGGACGCTGCGCCAGCGATTGGCCGCCAGCCGCCAAGCCACGGTCCGCACCCATGCCTCCGGATCGTCGTAGCCGGACAGGCGCGGCCATCGCACCCACGCCCGCGCATACGCCTCCTGCACGGCATCCTGGGCTTCACCGAGATCGCCGCAGACCGCGTACACCTGGTGCACCACCCGCGCGGCGGTCGCCAGGTAGAACGCGTCGAAGTCGTCGCTCCCGTCCACAGGCATCCTCTCTCGTCGCCCCCCGTCACAGGAATACACACCGCAGCGAGCGTCCCGGTTACACACGCGACCGTGCCTTGAGCCACGCGGACACGACACCCTCGCCGCGGGACTGTGGATCTAAGAGTGTTTCCTGCTCCGCGAGACCACTGCGGTCCGACAGCGGCATGACTGGATGTCTGGCCCGAGGCCAGCGCCCCAAGAGCGGCGCGCAGCTGCTCGGCAGTGACGGCTCGGGACCGGTGCGGTTCGCTCATCTCGGCGACCGCACGTCCCGGGATCGGGGGCGCGAACCGCCCTGGCTGGACACGACAACGGCGAGGCGATCCGAATGAGGGATCACCCCGCCGTGCCGGTCAGCATTGGTGCCCTACAGGTACTCCGACCTCAGGGCCTCGCGTGGCGGGGGCACCTGCGGCTCTCCGCTGCGGGCCGCTCACTGGCGGACGCTTGTCGCCCTATGCCTCATCGCGGGTGCGCCGCTGGACGCCCTACGCGGCGCCGGCGCGACGTCGACGACGAACTGCTCGCCCACATCTGGGCCACCCACCACGAGAACGTGCACTTCTACGGCACCCACTCCGTCGGCATCGACAGCCGCGGCCGCCGGCAACTCCCCGGTCACCGAGTCCCGAAACCTGTCACGGAACGGGCGTGTCCGATGGCCGCCAGATGTCCTGTGCCCGAGGCCGGCGATGACGTTGACTCAGTGAGACCCTTCGACGTACGAGGGGGAGCACACGGATCGGAGGAAACGTGACACCAGCGACCACGCCGACGCGGCGGGGGCTCGGCAAGCGGGTGGCTTTCGTGACCGCCTCGGCTGCGCTCATCGGCGCCACCGGCCTGGCGGCGCCAGCGGCAGCGTTCCCGGACGGCTGCTCCAGCGGCCGGGCCAGCCCGCGCACCGCCTACACGATCTGCCACACCGGCAGCGGGGAGTACCGCTCCTGGGCGGTCTGCCTGGGACCGGCCAGCGTCAAGCGCGTCAACGGGCCGTGGCGCTCGGTCGGCAGCGGCCAGCGCAGCGAGGCGTCATGCCAGTGGGGCTGGGTGGTCGGCGAGTACGGCTCGTCGCTCATCGGGCCGATCTGATCCGGCCGGCCGGGGCGGCAGCTGCCGGGTGCCTCGCATGATTCCCGGGCCGCCGATCCCCGACCGGCGGCCCGGGACCCGCCCGCGACTAGACTTCCGCGGCGTGGAACCCTCGGACGGGTCCTGACGCTCGGCCCCACCGGTGCTGGACCAGTCGCTGGTCTACGCGGGAGAACAAGACACTGTCGCGCCGATCACCCAGGCCCTCCAACTGACGAGAGCGCCCGCTCCGGTCGAGATACGCCGCGTGCCCGGTGCTGGCCACTTCAGCTTCATGAACGTGCTGCCACCCGGCATGAGCGACAGCCCCGGATTCGACCGCGACGCGTTCCTCGCCGACCTCGCGGAGGAAACCCTGCACTTCCTCACCGAGGCTCACGGAGCCATGCACGGCGGGGAGACGATCCCCGCATAGCGGTAGCTTGCGCAACGTTGCATGAGCGTTGCGCAACACGTCCGCTCCGCACAGGCCCACCGTCACGGGTCTCATGCGCGGTGCATACCCCAAACACCCGGAAACATCGTGCCGGTGTCGGCTCCAGTGGGCGAGTCCGATGGGCCAGCAAACCCGGTACCGTCCCGGCATGACGCGACTCCTCCACATCACCGAACGGACGACCTGGGAGGCCGCCCTCCGGACCGGCTCGTACCGTACGTCGACCCGAGGCGTATCGCTTGATGAGCAAGGCTTCATCCACTGTTCCTTGCCCCACCAGCTGCGCGCTGTCGCGGAGTACGTCTACGGCGACGCTGACGACCTGGTGGTGCTGGTCATCGACAGCGAACGCCTCGGCGCACCGGTCCGGTACGAAACGCCGGAGCCGGGCGCCGAGAAGTACCCGCACGTCTACGGGGCGGTACCGACCAGCGCGGTGAGCAAGGTGGTCCCGGTCGAGCACGACGCTGAGGGACGCATGCTCCTGCCCGAATAGTCGACCTCGAGAAAGCGCCGGTGGGCTACCCCGCTTCTGACGCAGAGGCGGCGATCTTTGGCCGCGGCCGATGGTTCAGGACAGGACGGTGACGAAGACGTCCCGGGAGCCGTTGGTGTCGCCCGGGACGAGTTCCTCGCCCAACGACATGAAGCCGATGATCCGCCCGTCCGCGGAGACGTCGGCGCCCTCGCCGCCGCCGTCGACGCCGCCCTCGGTCGGCAGCGCCACGAGCCGGTTGCGCCCGGTCGTCCGATCGAACAGGTACGTCTGGGTCCCCCAGCCGCTCGCCTCGGTCCCGGCGAGGTCCATGGCGGTCGACCAGAAGGCCACGTACCGGCCGTCCGCGCTCGGCCGACCGGCCGTGGAGAACCCGTTCCCCGTCCGGCCGTCGGGCGTCACCGACACCGCCGTGATCTTGCGGGTCGCCCGCTCCCAGAGGAAGACGTCCCGCTCGGCGTTGGTGTCGTCCGGCGCAAGATCGCCCGACGTCGAGCCGAACGCGACGTACCGCCCGTCGCCGCTGATCTCCGGGGACGTGGCCCCGTTGCTGCCCGTCCCGCTCAGTGTCCGGGAGACCAGCGTCGTCACGCCGGTCTTCCGGTCACGCAGGAAGACGTTCGTCCCGCCACCGACGTACTTCTTGATCAGTTTCGTGGAGTCGGACTCGAACGCCACGTACCGGCCGTCGTCGCTGATCGTGGACGAGGACCCGCCGGCCGGCCCGCCGGAGAGGGTCTTCGTGATCAGCGATGCCTTGCCCGCCGTCCGGTCGTACACGTACACGTCGGTGAAGTTGTCGGTGTCCTCGGTGACCAGCGAGGCATAGGTCGTGTACGTCACGTACCGGCCGTCGGCGGAGATGTCGGGCCAGAAGGCGTCCACGCCGGGCAGCCGGGTGATCGCCCCGGACTCGCGCTCCCAGACGAAGACGCTGTCTTCTCCGTCGGTGTCGCCCGGCACCAGCGTTGTCGCCGCCGAGTAGAAGGTGACGAAGTCGCCGTCGGCGCTGATCCGCTGGCCGTACGCCCCGGCGTCGGACGGCGCGCCGTCGACGCTTCGAGTGATGAGCTCCGTGCGGCCCGTCGTCCGGTCGTACAGGAAGAGGTCGAGACGACCGTTGGTGTCGCCCGGTACCAGGTTGGTGGCGTTCGAGCTGTAGACGAACCAACGCCCGTCGTCGCTGATCACCGGCGCGTTCGAGTCGCTGTCCGCCTGGGACCCGTCGTGGCCCACCGAGAGCCGTGTGGTGGTCTGCGTGTCGCCTGCCCGGGCCGCGCCGGGCGTCAGCGCAATGGCGAGGCCGGACGCGACCGCCAGGACCGTTGGTACGCGCAACCTTGAATTCATGGAACCCCCCCCGTGTCGGGCGACCCTGCCGTTGGCAGCGTCATGACGACGCAGGACGTTACCAATCTCGAGCGGCACCTGCGGCCGTCGAACCGTCAGATCTACTACACCCGTGCCCGGACGGTCGGTTGACACGTCTGCCCGACCCGGGGCGGTCGGGTGGCCCGATGACGGCGATCCCGGTACCCCGGGGCCGCGCTTGCCCGGGGTACATCCCGGGATCTCGACCGGTGCGCCCGGCACGCGAGCCGGACGACGGTGGCTGTGTCACTGAGTCGGGCCTGGCGGGCGCAGAGCCGGACACGACGTTCCAGCACCACGTCCGGGAGGATCGTCATGCGCTTGCCCAGCGTCCAGCGTCGTATCGGGGTCCGGCTCGACGAGCGTGGGTACGACCGGGACCGCATCGGCGTCCGGCGGACCCTTACCAGTGGTGACAGCCGTCCCACACCCCTGGACCACGTGGGCGAGATGGCCGATCCGCACGGGGCCGAGGCGGCGGGGGATTTCGAGGGAATCCGTTCCCAGCTATTCGCGATCGCCTACCAGATCATGGGTCGGGCAGCCGACGCCGAGGACGTCGTCCAGGACGTGTGGGTTCGCTGGCAATGCGCGGACCGGGCACGCGTCCGGGATCGGGTCGCGTTCCTCGTGACCATCACGAAACGCGTTGCGCTCAACCTGGCGACTTCGGCCCGCTCTCGTCGCGAGGTCAGTGCCGGCGAAATGCTACCTGAGCGCGATATCGCGTCCGTGGATCCGGCGCTGGAGGCGGAACGCCGTGAGGGACTCGAGTTGGCAGTCCGTCTTCTCACGAAACGGCTTTCCCCCGTCGAAGTCGCCGTCTTCGTGCTTCGGGAGGCGTTCGACTATCCGTTCCGGGAAATCGCCGAGGTGCTCGAACTCAGCGAAATCAACGCACGGCAGCTGGCATGCCGAGCGCGCAACCGTCTCGCCGAGCAACGACACCACCCGGTGGGTCCAGCGAAACGAGACGGTCTGCTTGAGGCCTTCCTCGCCGCGACGCGCTCCGGCGACATGGCGCCCCTCCTCGACACGCTCAAAGGCGGTGCCATCTGTCGATCCGGCCGCACGGGGAGACGCCATCCGCGTCCGCATCACCACCACATCGCCCAGAGAACTGAGCGGTGTGACATCGACGGCTAGCGCCCTGGCGAAACGACTGTCGCCCGCGCACCATGACCCTGGGTCCCGCACGACGACCGCAGACGGCAACCGGCAGACCCCCTGATCGTGCCAGGCCGACCTCCGCCAGCCCGTACTGGCTGCGTCCGGACGGGCGAAACGATCGGGCAGGGTCCGCGATGCCGGCGGCTCGATGCTCGAGTTGGTTCTATCGCCGCTGGCAGCGGCCCCGTGGCGACCCGAGAACTGTCCGGACCGCGCCGCGGCGCGTATATTCCGGGTACCTGATCTCACCAGGGCCTGGCTTGACCGCGCGGGGGTGGTGGATGTCGATCAGCGCTCCTGGGCGCACTCTGCGCGGCAGGCGTAGCGAATGCGATGCGCTGGACCGGGTGGTCACAAGTGCCAAGGCGGGCCACAGGCAGGTGCTGGTGCTGCGCGGCGAGGCGGGGGTCGGCAAGTCCGCGTTGCTGGAGTACCTAGTGGGCAGCGCCGCGGGATGTCAGATCCTGCGGGCTGCCGGTGTCGAGTCCGAGATGGAACTGGTCTTCTCCGGCCTGCATCAGCTCTGCGCGCCGATGCTTGGGCATCTCGATCGTCTCCCCGGCCCGCAGCGGGATGCCTTGGCCATCGCGTTCGGTCTGCGGGCGGGGAGCGCGCCCGATCGCTTCCTGGTCGGGCTGGGCATGCTCAGCCTGCTCGCCGAGGCAGCGGAGGAGCAGCCGGTCGTCTGCGTGGTGGACGACGCCCAGTGGCTCGACCGGGTCTCCGCGCAGTCGCTGGCCTTCGTTGCCCGCCGGCTGCTCGCGGAGCGGGTGGCATTGGTGTTCGCGGTCCGGGCATCGGCCCTCGGTCCTCGGAACGACCACCTGGTGGGGCTCCCGGAACTTCAGGTCCGAGGTCTGCGCGAGGGCGATGCGCGTGCGCTGCTGGACTCGGTCGTCCCCGGGCGGCTTGACGAACGCGTCCGGGACCGAATCGTCGCGGAGACCCGCGGTAACCCGCTGGCTCTGCTGGAGTTGCCCCGAGGCTTGACGGGCGCGCAACTGGCCGGCGGGTTCGGCCGTCCGGACGCGCAGCCGTTGGCGAGCCAGATCGAGCAGAGCTTTCTACGGCGTATCGCTACGCTTCCGGCAGCGACTCAACGGCTGCTGTTGGCGGCGGCCGCCGAGCCGGTGGGGGACGTGTCCTTGCTGCGGCGGGTGGCCGAGCGGCTCGACATCGGGGTGGACGCCGCGGCGACGGCCGAGGCGGCTGGGCTGATCGAATTCGGGGTGCGGGTGCGGTTTCGTCATCCGCTGGTGCGCTCGGCGGCGTATCGGGCGGCGGATCCTGCAGAACGCCGGGATGTGCACCGTGCGCTGGCTGAGGTGACCGATCCCGCATCCGACCCGGACCGCCGCGCTTGGCATCGCGCCCACGCGGCGGTCGAACCCGATGAGGCCGTGGCCGGTGAGCTGGACCGCTCAGCCCACCGGGCCCAGGCGCGCGGAGGGGTCGCGGCAGCAGCAGCCTTCCTGAGGCGTGCGGCCGAGCTGACACCCGACCCGGCAAGACGCGGAGCGCGGGCGGTGACCGCGGCGAAGGCGACGTTCGAGGCCGGTGCCCCCGATGCGGCGCTCGAACTCCTCGCCGCTGCCGAGACGGCGCCGTTGGCGGAGCTCGAGCGGGCACAGCTGGCCCGGCTGCGCGGCCAGATCCTCTTCGGCCGCAGCCGGGGCGGTGATGCTCTGCCGTTACTGCTCGGCGCGGCCGACCGACTGCAGCGAGTCGACGACGGCCAAGCGCGTGAGGCGTACCTCGAAGCAGTCGGAGCGGCGATCTTCGCCGGCCGCCTCCAGCAGCCCGGCGGGGTGCGGGAGGTGGCCGAAGCCGCTCGCGCCGGACCACGGGGGCCACAACCACCAAGGCGGGTGGACGCGCTTCTCGACGGCCTGGTGACCCGGTTCGCCGACGGGCACAGCGAAGGTGCGCCGCTGCTGAAGCATGCGTTGAGCGCGTTCCGGCAGAGCGCCGGAGGCAATCAGGACGACGTCATGCGCTGGCTCTGGCTGACCTGGCCGACCGCTGCTGACGTATGGGACGACGAGATGTGGCACGAACTCGCCACGGACGCGGTCCGGGCGGCCCGGGAAGCCGGTGCGCTGAACTTTCTTCCCCTGGCACTGACCTACCGCGCGCTGGTACACGTGCATGCCGGAGAGTTCGACGTGGCCTCGGCCTTGATCGAAGAGTCCGACGCCATCACGCAGGCGGCCGGCAACGCACCGCTGAAGTACGCCACCCTGCTGCTGCTGGCCTGGCGTGGTGCGAATGTGCAGGCGCCGGCCTTGATCCACGCCGGGGCCCGAGAAGCGACCACTTGGGGTGAGGGGCGAGCGATCGCATCGGCCCACTTCTTCGCCGCCGTGCTGTACAACGGCTGCGGCCAGTACGCGGCCGCCCTGGCCAGCGCGGAACGCGCTTGCGAGCACGACGATCTCGGATTCTACGGGCTCTCCCTCGCTGAGTTGATCGAGGCTGGCGCCCGCAGCGATGCCCCCGACAAAGCCGCAGATGCCCTGCGACGACTCGAGGAACGAACGACCGCCAGCGGCACCGACTGGGCCCTCGGTGTGCTGGCCCGGTCGAGAGCCCTGCTGGGCGAGGGCCGGGCCACCGACCGGCTGTACCGCGAGGCGATCGAACGTCTCGAGCGCACCCGGGTCGCCGTTCAGCTCGCCCGCACCCACCTGCTGTACGGCGAGTGGCTGCGCCGCGAGAACCGGCGCCGCGACGCACGCGAGCAACTGCGACCCGCTTACCAGATGCTGCACCGTTTCGGCGCCAACGCCTTCGCCGACCGTGCCCGTCGCGAACTCCTGGCCACCGGCGAGTCGGTACGCCGACGCGTGGCCCATATCCGTCAGGCCCTGACGGGGCAGGAAGCCCAGATCGCCCGGCTCGCCGTCGATGGAAAGACCAACGCCGAGATCGGCGCCGAGCTGTTCATCAGCCCTCGTACCGTCGAATGGCACCTGCACAACGTGTTCACCAAACTCGCCGTCAACTCGCGGAATGACCTACGTGGAGTGCTGGCCGGGGCCTGACGGCGGCGGGTCGGCGTAGGCGAGAGCCGAGCCCGCGGCGCCCTAACCGCCGGGCGGATCGGCTGGAGCGGGTGCATCCTGCACAGGTCCGTTGGACGACGGTGTTATGGCCGTGCCGCGCCGGCCGGTGAGGACCGCGACGGCGTCGCCGAGATCCCCGATCGCTGCGGACCGTCCCGATGCGCGGACGAACCGTACCGTTGCTTCGATCTTTGGGCCCATCGACCCGGCGGGAAACGGCATCGCCGCCAGCTCGTCGACGCCGATGGCGTGGATGGCCTCGGCGTTCGGTGTGCCGTAGCCGCGCATTACCGCCGGCACGTCGGTGAGCACCAGCAGCCTGTCGGCCCCGAGGTGGAGCGCCAGTTCCAGAACACCTCCACATAGCCGACCCAGGCCACGACGATGGCGGCGTTGCCGGCCCAGGCTGTGATCCAGTAACTCCATGCGTTGAGGAAGCCGGCGAAGTCGCCGAACGCGTCCCGCGCGTACAGGTACGGGCCGCCGGAGCCGGGAACGCGCCGGTTCAGCGCCTGGAACGTGAGCGCCAACGCGATCGCGCCGACGGTCACCAGCCCGAACGCGACGAGCGAAATCGGCCCGATGGCGGCAAGTGCGCTCGGTAAGGCTAAAACGCCGGTCCCGATAACCGAACCGACCACCAGCGCGGAGGCGGTCGGCAGGCCGAAACGTTGGTTCGCGGGCCGCTCCGGCGGTGGGCCGCCGAACGCGCGCTGATCCAGAGCAGGAACGGCGGTGGCGCCCAAGGCTCCGGCGCCCGTGGTGTTGCCTGCGGTGTGGCGTTGGACGTCCATCCTGATCCCTTGCGTTGGTCGGTGCTGGCGCCTGGTTGACAGCTCAGCCCCGCGGAACGTGACGCCGCCGGCAGACGTGGGCACTCCCGTCCCGGCGAGACCGGACGCCGCCGAAGGCGTCACATTCCCAGTCGCTGTCCGGTCCTCCGGCTACGACGGCCGTTGACGCGAGCAAGCAGACTCCGAAGGGACGGGATCCGTCAGGCCCGAGCATTTCCTCGAACCGGCGGCTCAGCAGTTCACAGCCGCCACGGCACAGCCGCCGTTCCTCTACGAACTCGGTCCCGACGGTGCGCGCCAGGTCCTCGACGACGTCCAGACCGCGCCGATAGCCAAGCCGGACGTGACCGAGAAGTAGATCAATGTGCCGGCGGACGTCGGTGTGGCGCGGGTCCGCATCGTCAAGCCGGTCGGGGTGAGTGGAACGCTGCCCGCCGTCCTGTACATGCACGGCGGCGGTTGGGTGCTCGGTAGCGCCGCGACCCATGACCGGCTCGCTCGCGAACTGGCCGTCGGGGTTGACGCGGCGGTGGTGTTCGTCGAGTACGACCGGTCACCCGAGGCCCGTTGCCCGGTCGCAGTCGAGCAGGGCTACGCGACGCACGGACCGGGGTCAGGCGTCGCGGCCGCGCGGTGCGAACGCGGGCCAGCCAACCGAGTGGACGCTCGACGTGCTGGCCCGGTGCGGTGCGCTGCTGGTCGACCGGCGAACCGCGGATGGCATTCTGCGCCCGCGCACCGTGGAGTGGCAGCTACGCGAGGTCTGCACGAAGCTTGGCGGCACGTCCCACAGGCAGCTCCGCGCGGGAAGGGGCTAGCGAACCGCCCTGGCCGCCCGCTCGATGCCCTGGGCGACGGTCGCCGGATCCGACATCAGTCCGAGGTGCCCGGCGTCGTACTCGGTTATGACCGAGCCGGCTCGCTGCGCCATGGCCCGTTGCGCACTCGCCGGGATGATCCGGTCGCCGGCGCCGATCAGGTACCACGACCGGATCGTCCGCCAGGCAGGCGTTCCGGACGGCTCGTTGAGCGCGCCGATCGTGGCGGGTCGCTGCGTCGCCGCCACGATCGCCTTGTCGTCCGCACGCAACCCGGTGGCGAACGACGCGAAGACAGCCGCCCGCTTCAGGTACAGGTCGGTGCGGGCCGTGGGCGGAAGTGTGGCGGGTACGAAGTCGAACACGGTGGTCGGGTCCGGAGCGGAGAGGGCGGAATCCGGGCCCGCGAGCGCGGTCGCGGTCTCGCCCGCGGTGGGCGCGAACGCGTTGACGTACACCAGGGCCTTGACGGTCGACAGACCCGTCGCGGCGTTGGTGATCACGGCGCCGCCGTAGGAGTGGCCCACGAGGACGACCGGTCCCGTCAGGGTCTCCAGGTAGGACCGGACGTACGCGGCGTCGCCCGACAGCGATCGCAGGGGATTGGCGACCGCGGCGACCTTGTACCCGTCGTCGTGGAGCCGGGCGACGACTTTGCTCCAGCTCGAGGCGTCCGCCCAGGCTCCGTGCACGAGCACGACGGTGGGCTTCGGCGTCCCCGACCGGCTTTCCTCGGCGGAGGCGCTGCTCGGTGCGCCTAGGTTCACCAGCACGAGAACGGCGGCGGCGAGGACCGCCGCGGCCCGTGGTCCGGCGTGGGCTCCGAAGGTGCGTGAGTGGGTCATGATGCGGTCCTTCCTGTCCGACGGCCGGAACGGCGTGCTGGCCGGCTCGGGGGTTAGACCGGACGCAGGCCCGTGGCGTGACAACCCACGAGGTGTCACAACCAGGGCCGGTACCCGGTCGTACCTGGCGAGTCGAACCGTCGTACTGGGACCAGGAAGGGTCGGAAACAATGAAGATCGCTGTCATGGGTGGCACCGGGCTCATCGGATCGCAGGTCGTCAAGATCCTGAACGCCGCCGGCCACGAGGCCGTTCCGCACTCCCCGTCGTCCGGAGTCGACCTCCTTCCGGGCAGTGGCCTGCCGGCGGCGCTCGCGGGCGCCGACGTCGTGGTGAACCTGACGAACTCGCCTACGTTCGACGAGGCCTCGCTCGCCTTCTTCAAGACGAGCATGGAGAACCTGTTGGCGGCCGCGGCGGAGGCCGGCGTCGGCCACGCTGTCGTCCTCTCGATCGTGGGTGTCGACCAGGTGCCGGACATGGCGTACTACCGCGCGAAGGTCCTGCAGGAGAACATCCTCAAGGCGGGTCCGGTGCCGTGCTCGATCGTCCGGGTCACGCAGTTCTTCGAGTTCATGAGCACGGTGATGTCCTGGGAGGCGGACGACAAGACTGTCCGCCTCCCGGCCACCCTTGTGCAGCCGATTGCCGCGGCCGAGGTCGCCCAGGCCGTGGCGGACGTCAGCATCGGGGCGCCGCTGCAGGGCACCCGCAACTACGCGGGCCCGGAAGTCTTCCGCCTCGACGAGTTGGGCCGGATCACCCTCGCCGCCCACGGCGACCCGCGCACCGTTGTCACCGACGACACCGCCGGCATGTTCGCGGACATCCCCGGCGACGTCCTCACCGCCAAACAGGACGCGGTCATCGCCAAGACGTCGTACCGCGAGTGGCTCAGCCGGTAAGGGGGCCGGGCCCGCACGATCAGCGTCGGGCGGGCCTGGACCGTCGTACCGAGACGAAGCTG
>DASQDS010000220.1:0-3140 GCA_035634075.1 Pilimelia sp.
AGGGGTACGGCGCCGCCTGCGCCGCCGCCGGCGCCGGCGTCCCCTTCGCGGAGCTGCGGGCCATCTCGAACGCGGTCGGCCCGCGCGACCGGGCAGCATGGCGGATCGCCGACGCCCTCACAGCCCTCACCGCCGCCGCCCCGGCACTGACCTAGCGTCGCGTGCCGGGTGGACCCACTGGCGCGGGCCCGCCCAGGTGACCACGAACCCGCAACGATCGAGGAACGCCTCCGCGGCCGGCGCCTCCGGCAGGGCCACCACGGGCAGGCCAGCCGGCTCGGCGACCTCCTCGACGAGCGCACGCACCAGACGCCGGCCCACGCCCAGATCCCGCCACCGCGGCGCCACGGTCACGCCGTCGAGCACCACCGCCGCCGGCGGGTCGCCGCATTGGTCCCCGGTCAACCGTCGGTGCGCCCACAGCTCGCCCACGGTGTCACCCCCGGCGACCCGGGCGCGCCAGAGCCATCCCCGCTCGGCGACGCCGGGCAGCAGCACCCTGGCGATCTCGACGAGGCGGGCCCGCGCCAGCCGTTCCCGCCGGATGTCGCGACGCCACCGGTTCAGGTCGTACGTCGCGGCGGGGACGTCCTCCAGCGGCCACTGCGACCGGATCATCGTCAGCGTCCACCACGCCCCCCACCACTGCTCCGGCCGGGTCACTGCCGCGGCGTCCAGATGCGCGGGGAACCGCCGTCCTGCCCGGTCCCGCAGCGCGGGGTCGCCGTCCGGCGGCGGCGGCCCGGTCGGCGCCGGCGGCGTCATGGTCACCCGGCCGCCAGCGGCGTGCGTGAGCCGCTCCACCGTCCGGAAGGACGGATCAGCGGCCCGGCCGGCCTCGATCCGTGCCACTGTGGACTGCGGCACACCGGCGACCGCCGCCAGCTCCCGCTGGCTGAGGTCCGCCGCCCGCCGGAGCGCGCGCACCGCGGCGGCGAGATCGATGCCCGGACCCGAATACGCGACCACCCGGCGAGTGTGGCGGGGCCGAGCCGGCCCTCACAAGGGCCCCGGCCCCGCTGTGGATAACCCTGTGGGAAAGCGTGGTGGCGGCGCCCGGGGGATGCCTCGCGGGCCCTATTGAGCTGAGAGCTTCGGCGCTCTCACGAGGCCGACGAGGTGGATGTGGCGGGCCGGCGCGACCGGCGAAGAGGCAATGAGTCGTCTGTGCTCTCACCTCAATAGCGGCCAGCCGACAGCACCCCCGCCGCCGAGAAGCGCGGGTCCCGGGTCGACGGACAGTCAGCGCCGGGCGCCCCCGGGCACTGTCAGCGGACCAGGGGGTGGTCGCCTCGGTTGCCGTACTGGACCAGGCCGATGCCGCGCAGCAGCCACAATCCTCTGGACGGGCGGTAGACCGCGATGTCCGTTCGGCCGTCGCCGGTGAAGTCGCCGGTCAGCGGCACGTCGCCGCGGTCGCCGTAGCGCACCGCTCCGATGCCCCGGAAGTACCAGGTGCCGGTGGACGGGCGGTACACCGCGATCTCCGCCCGGCCGTCGCCGGTGAAGTCGCCGGGGACCGGCACGTCGCCGCGGACCCCGTACCGGAAGACGCCCAGCCCGCGAACGTGCCAGTCGCCGGTCGACGGCCGGAACACGGTCAGGTCGGCCTTGGCGTCGCCGGTGAAGTCGCCGACCACCGGGACATCGCCGGGGACGCCGTACCGGAAGCCGTCGGCTCCGCGCACGTACCACGTTCCGGTCGACGGCCGGTACACGGCGATGTCGGTCCGCCCGTCGCCGGTGTAGTCCGCCCGGGTGGCCGCCACGGTCAGGGTGGCCGCTGCCGACTCGGCGGTGTCGAGGACGTTGCTGAACACCGCCCGGTACTGGCGGCGGTGCAGCGTCACCGCCACCCGCACCGTCAAGGTGGTGGCTGTCGCGCCCGGCCCGGCGACCCACGCCGCGCCGGCGTGGGCGCGGGTCTGCCACTGCACCGTCGGCGTGGGCCGGCCCGCCGCGCGGGCCACGAACGACACCGTCCGCCCGGTCACCGCCGTCCGGTTCGCCGGGTGCGCCACCACCGCGGGCGCGAGCTCACCGGGCAGCCGCCAGCTCACCACGTCGACGGTTTCGTCGCCCTCGTGCGGCCAGCGCCGGCTGCCGGCGCCGAAGACCACGCCGCCGCTGGCGTCGAAGTGCAGGGAACCGCCGCCCATGCTGAACGGAGCCGCGCCCGGGGCGACATCGTTGTAGTGGAGGCTGAGATAGCCGTTGGTGCCGAAGGTCATGTCCGGGTAGCCGGTGCCGAGGAACCGGGCGAACTCCGCCCCGCCGACGCCGCAGCCCCGGGTGTGGCTGACCCAGAAGCGGCCGGCCTCGTCGCCGGTCAGCTCCGCCCCGGTGGAGGTGCAGCCGTCGCCGGGCACCACCGAAAACCCCCCGGTGCCGAAGCCGGTGTCCCGCGTACCGTCCGCCAGCAGCCGCGCGAGCAGGAAACCCGTCGCGGTGTACCCGGCCACCACCAGCGACCCGGCGGGGCCCTCCCGCATCTCGCCGAGGCCCAGGTTGGCCAGCTCCGCGTCGTTGATCGCCCGGCTCACGCCGCCGGTGCCGAACGCGGCGTCCGGCTCCCCGCCCGCCGTCAGCCGCAGGACGCCCGCCTCCTCGCCACCCTCGCCCACCGAGGTGAACGTCAGCGCGATCTCGTGGGTGAAGAACAGGGTGAGCCCGCCGAACGTCGTGATGGTGGTCGCCAGGTCGTCGGGAAGAACGGCCCTGCCTGCGGTGCCGAAGCTCGGGTCCGGGGCGCCGGCGAGCGTCAGCTGGAACACCATGCCGGCGAACAGCTGGGGGTCCGCGAACTCGGCGAGGCCGGTCGCGGCGATGATCATGCCGCCGAGGGGCGACTCGGTCGCTGCCCGGACGGTGACGACGTACTCGTCCGGCAGCCCGGTGGCGATGATCGCGAGACCGTCGCCGGCGAAGGTCCCGTCCGGGACGCCCGCCGGGGTCAGCCGGATCACCACGATGTCCCGGTCGGCGCGGCCGGTGATCGTCAGCCTGCCGTCCGACCCCATGGTCAGATGCTCGACGACGGTGCCCGCCGGCACGGTCACCGGCACCCGGCCCGCCGGGCCGAACGAGGGGTCGGCCACGCCGGCGGGGGTGAACCGCACCAGCCACACCGCGCCGGGAAC
>DASQDS010000221.1:0-2650 GCA_035634075.1 Pilimelia sp.
CCCGCGCAACCGCCGGGCGTGGCTGGTGGTCACCGCGGCGCTGAGTGCGTTGCTGGCCCTGCTGGCGGTGGCGTTCGTGGCCAGCCGCTTCCGGCCGGGCGGCCCGCTGGGCACGGCGAGCCCGTCGGCCGGGGCGCCGCCCGCCGCCACGCCGGTGCCGGTGCTCCCGGTGTCGGCCACCGCGTCGAGCACCAACCCGGAGCTGGCCCGCTACCGGGTGGGCAGCACGCTGGACGGCGACCGCGCCACCGCGTGGAACAGCCACGGCGACAAGCTGCGCAGCAACATCGGCGTCCGCCTCACGTACCGGTTCGCGGGGCCCGTCAAGCTCGCGCGCGTCACGATCATCAACGGGTACGCCCGCACGCCGGCCCTGTACCGCGGCAACCACCGGGTGGCCCGGCTGAGCGTCCGCACCGACGGCGGCGCCGCGACGCCGTGGCAGCTGGCCGACACCACCGACCCCCAGACGCTGACCCTCCCCGGCGCACCCACCACCTCGATAACGCTGGTCGTGGAGGAGATCCACCAAGGCAACAAATACAAGGACGTGGCAATAACGGAAATCACCTTCCAATCCCTCCCCTAACCCTCCCCGCCCGACGCGTGATCAAGGGATTGGTGCCGCGACACGCCGGGCGGGGTGGCACCAATCCCTTGATCACGCGGCCGGGCGGTGCGGAGGAGGGCCGCTGTCAGGAGGGCCGCCAGGGTGGGGAGGGCGGCTATCGGGCTGATCGCGGGTAGGCCCAGGCCGGTGCCGATGACCGCGGCGCCTAGCGCGGCGCCCAGCGCGCCAGCCAGACCGGCCACCGAGATGTTCACCGCCGCGACCAGGCCCGCGGCGCCCGGTCCCACCTCGCCCATCAGCCAGGTCTGCACCAGCGGCACCACGGCGAAGGCGCTGGCGCCGAGGGCGAAGAGGCTCAGCACCGCGGCGACCGGGTGGCGCAGGAGCACCCCCTGCGCGAGCAACACGACCGCGAGGGCACCGAGCGGCGCGGGCAGGACCGGGAGGATGCGGGCTGGGCGCACCCGGCCGGCCAGCAGGTTACCGGCGATCGTGCCGAGCCCGTAGACGACCAGGGCGGCGCTCACGGCGGCCGGGCCCAGCCCGGTGACCTCCCGCAGCACCGGCGCCACGTAGGTGAACGCGGCGACGAACCCGGTCAGTGCGAAGCCCGTGACCAGCAGCCCGAGCAGGACGGGCGCGCGCAGCACCGCGGTCACGTTGCCGCGTACCGTCCCGCCGGCGTCGTGTGGCACCGCGGGCGCGACCAGCAGCACGCCGGCGAGCCCCGCCGCGGCTAGCGCCGTGACCAGCACGAAGGTCGCCCGCCAGCCGTACGCCTGGCCGACGAGCGTGCCGAGCGGCAGGCCGATCACGGTGGCCAGGGCGAAGCCGTTGAAGACCTTGGCCACGGCCGCGGTCTGCCGCTCCGGGGGTACGGCGGCCATCGCCACCTGCGACGCCACGGCCATGAACAGCGCCTGCGCGAGGGCGGACCCGAGCCGGGCGGCGAGCAGGGTGCCGTACGACCCGGCGGCCGCGGAGCCGGCGGCCGACAGCAGGGCGATGGCCATGGTGGCGGCGAGCAGGCCGCGCCGGGGCAGCCGCCGGGTCAGCACGGCCGCCACCGGCCCACCCACCGTGACCACCACCATGTACGCGGTGACCAGGAACCCGGCGGCCGGCAGCGAGACCGACAGGTCGGCGGCGACCTCCGACAGCAGCCCGACCAGGACGAACTCGGCGGTCGCGACGGCGAACGAGCAGAGCATCAGGACATACACGATCATGCGCCGACGCTAAAGCCTGACGCCGACGTTAGAGTCAAGGTACGCCGATGGCAGGAGGGCTACCGATGGTCGACGACGGGATGCAGATCGGCGACCTGAGCGCGCGCACGGGCGCCACCGTACGGATGCTGCGCTACTACGAGGAGCACGGGCTCCTGCAACCCCGGCGCACCCCCTCGGGGTACCGGGTCTTCGCCGAGTCCGACGTGCTTCGGGTGCGGTACATCCGCTGCATGCTCGGCTCGGGGCTGCCCGCCCGCGTGGTCGGGCACGTGCTGTCCTTCCTCCTCGACGGGCGGCCGCCCGTCCCGGCGGAGGCCGCCGAGCGGACCCGGCTGGCCGAGGTGCTCGAGGGCGAGCTGGCCACGCTGACCGAGCGCATCGCCATCCTGGAACGCAGCCGGCAGCAGCTCGAGGGGTTCATCTCCGACGTCCGGCAGGACGTCGTCGGGCCCGGCCACCCCGAACCGGACCCGGCGGCCGGCCGGGTGCCAGCGAAGGATCAGGGAGCGAGCGGCGTGAAGGTGACCGCGCGCACCGCCGCCGAGGCCGCCGGGTCGCCCGGCGCCGGGCGGATCACCACGAAGTCGATGCCGCCGTGCGCGCCGTCGTCCGCGGCGCGCAGCTCGGGCGTCGTGGTGCCGGACAGGTCGTGAAAGGACACCTCCATCGTCCGCGCCCCGGGCCCGGCCGCGACGACCGCGACGCTCGCCGCCGGGCTCAGGAAGCGGATGAGCACGGGTACGCCGTTGCAGGCGGCCGGGTCGTCCGGCAGTGAACCGGTGAGGTAGCGGCCGATCGCGGGGTCCACCCGGACGGCCGTGGCCTTGGCCGTCGCGCACGCCGGGTC
>DASQDS010000222.1:0-4088 GCA_035634075.1 Pilimelia sp.
GCGACGGCGCCGGGCTGCGCCCGCTGCCGGCTGGCGCGGCGGTGACCGGGCCCGGCGGCACCGTCACCGCGGCCGCCGGCTACACCGTGCTCGGTCCGGCGCGGGCGGCGGCGCGCGGCGCCGAGCTCGAGCGGATCACCGTGCCGACGCCGCGCGGCGCCATCCGGCCGTCGACGCTGTCCCGGGCGGCCGAGCTGCGCGCGTACCGCCGGTACGACGCCGGCTGCGACTGCGTGCGCGACGCCCGCACCGGAGCGCGGTGGCGGGCGGACCCGGCGACGGGCGCGTTCGTCGACGCCGCCGGCGCCCCGATGGCGGGCCCGGGGTGGCGGGTCAACGTCGGGTTCGCCAACCTCGCCCGGGTGGTGCGCGACCCGGCGATCGCCCGGCCGTTCCTGGCCACCGTCGGCTGGAACCTCGGCTTCGCCGCCGCCTCGGTGGCCGTCACCTTCGCGCTGGGGCTGGCCAACGCGGTGGCGCTGCACCGGGAGCGACTGCGCGGCACGTCGGCGTACCGGGCGCTCATCGTGCTGCCGTACGCCATGCCGTCGTTCGCCATGCTGCTGGTCTGGCGGGACGCGTTCAACACCGACTACGGCCTGGTCAACCGGCTGCTCGGGGCCCACGTCAACTGGCTGGCCGGCGAGTGGACGGCCCGCGCCGCCGTGCTGCTCGTGCAGCTGTGGCTGGGGTACCCGTACATGTTCCTGGTCGCCACCGGGGCGCTGCAGGCGATCCCGCGCGAGCTCGTCGAGGCCGCGCGGGTGGACGGGGCCGGGGCGTGGGGGTCGTTCCGGGCCGTCACGCTGCCGCTGGTGCTGCTCGCGCTGACGCCGGTGCTGGTCGCCTCGTTCGCGTACAACTTCAACAACTTCACGGTGATCCACCTGACCACCCAGGGCGGGCCGTTCCCGCCGGCGAACCCGGACGTCGGGGCCACCGACCTGCTCATCACGTACACGTTCCGCCTGGCCTTCGGCGGCGAGGCCCGCTACGGGCTCGCGGCGGCGGTCTCGCTGTTCATCTTCGCGCTGGTCGCGCTGATCTCGCTGGTCGCCCTGCGCCGGCTGCGCCGCACCGAGGTGTACGGGTGAACCGGGTCGCCGACGCGGGCTGGCGGCACGCCGTGGCGGCGCTGTCGGCGGCGTTCTCCGTGCTGCCGCTGCTGTTCGTCGCCGCCGCCGCCGTCAGCCCGGCCGGCGAGCTGTCCTCGACCGGGCTGCTGCCGGCCGGGGCGTCGGCGGACAACGTCGTCGCCCTGGTCACCACCCGGCCGTTCCTGCGGTGGTGCGGCAACACGCTGCTGGTCGCAGGGCTGGCCGCCGCCGTGTCGGTGCTGCTGTCCGCGGCCGCCGCGTATGCCTTCAGCCGGCTGCGCTTCCGCGGCCACCGCGCCGGCCTGGTGCTGTTGCTGCTGCTCCAGATGTTCCCGCAGTTCCTGGCGATCGTGACCCTCTACCTGATCTTCGCGGAGGTCACCGAGCTGTGGCCGGCCGTCGGCTTCAACACTCCCTGGGGATTGATCATTTTGTACGCCGGCGGCGCGCTCGGCGTGAACACGTGGCTGATGAAGGGCTTCTTCGACGCCGTCCCGCGCGACCTGGACGAGGCGGCCGCACTGGACGGCGCCGGCCACGCCCAGGTCTTCGTCCGGATCCTCCTCCCGCTGGTGACGCCCGTGCTGGTGGTGACCGGGCTGCTGGTGTTCATCGCGACCGTCAACGAGTTCCTGCTGGCGCACGTCTTCCTCGGCGAGCCGCGGTCGCGGACGCTGGCGGTCGGGATGTCCGACCTCATCGCCGAGCAGCGGGACCGCAACCTCGGCATGTTCTGCGCCGCGACGCTGCTGACGGCCGTCCCCACCGTGCTGGCCTTCCGGCTCCTCCAGCGCTTCCTGACGGCCGGGCTGACCGGCGCTGTCAGCCGTTTGTAAGGCGCGGCGCCGACCCTGACCCGTGGCGTGTGCGCCGCGCACGGCGCACCCGGGCGAACACCGAAACGACGGGGGTCTTGAGAATGGAACAGCAGCCCAGAACGACACTGCTTCCGCTCGACCGGCTCGGCGCCCACCAGCGCGGCCGCACGCTGCGCTTCGGGCTGCTCCTGCCCGGGCTCACCCACGCCGCCGGCTACCGGGTCCAGGTCTCGCTCCTGCACGAGCGGGACCAGTTCCGCCAGGATGTTCCGGCCGTGGCGGCCCGGCTGCGGCACGCCCCGGACCCGGAGCTGGGGGACTACTGGTCGGTGACGGTGCACCTGGACCGCCCGGTCCCCCAGCCCGGACCGGCGTGGGGCGAGTCGGGCCGGTACGTGTACAGCTACCGCGTGCGCACGCCGCACGGCGACGAGATCGGGGCGGTCAGCGACCCGTTCGCCCGCGACTTCGGCACCGGCCTGCTGTCCGCGGTGGTCGTGGACGAGGAGCCGTTCGCCTGGAGCGAGGCCGAGGCGTGGTGGCGGGTGCCGCCGCCGGACCGGCTGGTCATGTACGAGCTGCACGCCCACGAGTTCGCCGGCGATCTGTCCCGGGTGGCCGACCGCCTCGACTACCTCGCGGACCTCGGCGTGACGTGCCTGCAGCTGATGCCGCTGAGCAACGTGCAGCGGCACGTCGACTGGGGCTACATCCCGCAGAACTACTTCGGCGTCGACGAGCGGTTCGGCGGCCGGCGCGACCTGCGGCGGCTGGTGGACCAGGCACACCAGCGGGGGATCGCGGTGGTGCTGGACGCCGTCTACGGCCACACCAGCCTGCTCTTCCCGTACGCCCACCTGTACGGCCGGCTGCCCGACGTGCCGAACCCGTTCGTCGGCGACTTCGGGGACAACCTCTTCGCCGACGGCGCGGCCAGCCCGGACTACGACCTCGAGCTGACCCGGAACTACTTCTACACGCTCAACCAGTACTGCCTGGAGGAGTTCCACGTCGACGGCTTCCGCTACGACTGCGTGCCGAACTACTGGGACGGGCCGACCGGCAACGGCTACGCGAACCTCTGCTACCGGACGTACCAGCTGGTCAAACGGACCCGGGGCGCCGGCTACCACCGCCGGTTCTTCGGCGCCGCCGCTGGCGACGACGACCGGATCGGGCTGATCCAGGTCGCGGAGCGGCTGGGCGACCCGGTCGGCGTGCTGCGCGAGACGTACAGCACCAGCGCCTGGCAGGACGGCACGCTCTGCGCGGCCGCGGACCTGGCCCGCGGCGCGCCGGACGCGCTGGCCACGTTCGGGCAGCGACTCGGCCTGCACCACCTCGACTACCGCAGCCCGGAGACCACCGGCGAGGACACCATCGACAAGCTGCCGCTGCAGTACCTGGAGAACCACGACCACTCCCGCCTGCTGGCCGAGATCCGCCGCAAGGACGACGTGGACATCGCCGGCAACCCGCTCTTCGCGGAGGGCGACCGGAGCGCTGCCTACAAGCTCCAGCCGTACCTCATCGGCTTGTTGACCGCCCGCGGCCTGCCCATGCTGTGGCAGGGGCAGGAGTTCGGCGAGAGCTACGTGCTGCCGCGCGACGGCCTCGGCCGGGTGGCGGTCTCCCGCCCGGTGCGCTGGGAGTACTTTTCCGACCCGCACGGCCGGCCGCTGGTCCGGCTGGTCCGGCGGCTGCTGGCGCTGCGCCGGCGGCTGGACCAGCTGCGCGCCGACCACCACGTCGTGCACGACGACGAGGAGCACCGCGCCAAGCACGTGCTGGTCATCGAGCGCCGCAGCGGCCCGGACTTCTCGCTGGTCGTGCTCAACTTCAGCGACTCCGAGCAGGTGCTGCTGCTGCGCTCGCCCGTCGGCGGCGCCTTCCGCGAGGAACTCGACGGCGCCGCCCACCTGCGCGGCCTGGTCGCCGACCAGCCCACGAAGGTCACCGTGCCGAGCAACTACGGCCGCATCTGGACCGCCACCGACACTCGCCACTGACCCGGCCCGGCCCGGCCCGGGAGATGGCGTACGGCGCCTATTGGGCTGAGAGCGTCGGCGCTCTCACGGCGGCCAGCCGGTGGGCCCGCCCGCGGTGAGTCGCCTGTGCTCTCAGCCCAATAGGCGCTCACCGAAGCCTCCCGCCGGTGGCGCCCTCCAGCGAG
>DASQDS010000223.1:0-9749 GCA_035634075.1 Pilimelia sp.
ACGACCACATGCCGACCACCGAACGCACACTGATCGCCGAACTGCTCAACGACGGAACCATTCCCGTCATCCTGACCCCGTGCAACCCCCCACCACCGGCGCTGACCTCATGGCTGCCGGCCGGGCGCCACCACCCGGCGCCGGTGGTCACACGGCCGATGGCCACCCCGGCCGACGGCAGCGCGGACCCGGCACGGGAACCTCGGGCGCCAGCGACCGGAACCGGTGCTCACGGTGCTCGGCCGGGCCGGGGCCGTTCGACGGGGGTGGCTGAGGGCAGGAGACACCGGGCTCTGCACCGCCACGACACCGCGGCGGTCGCCCGGTCGATCGTGTTGATCACCGCCAACCAGCCGACCCGGCGAAGCACCTGGCGATTCAGCCAGCGCTGTCGGTGGGTGCCGTTGCGGTGTCACGGTGCATGATGTGGCCGGTGGCGGTGAACGCCTCGTTGCCGACCAGGGGGCCGGTCCGGGTCTCCGTGACGACGAAACCCTCGCCAGCGTAGAGCGCCTCGGCGGCTGGGTTGCCGTCGAGCACGGTGACCTCGACCCTTGGCCCGGCGGCTCCAACGGCGTGGCGCAGCAGTGCCCTGCCGATCCCCTGCCGGTAGCGCTGCGGATCGACGTACAGCCAGGTGACCTCGTCGTCGTCGAGCGCGACGAAACCGGCTACTCTCCCGTCGGCCTCCGCCACCCACAACTGGCCGTCGAACAGCCCTTCCGGCTCAGCGGTCTGCGCGAGCGTCAGGAACGCCTCGACGCCGGCGGAGTGGCGCAACTCGTCAAGGCGCGCGGCATCGTGGATCCGCGCGATCGCGTCCCAGTCATCGTTGGCATATGGCCGAATCTCGATCTTGGCCGGCAGCATGCGAATACTCCTCACTGTCCACTCACAGCCGCGCGACGCGTTCACGCCGCCAGCGCGGCACGCGGCGAGGTCGAGACGACCGGCGCAAACCACGCGCGCTGGGCTGCAGCGTAGTGCGCCGTACGTCGCTAAGTCGCCCCGCGCCTAGCCGCCGACCAACTCGGCCAGCACGGTGTCCGCGTCCGGCATGTGCCGGATCTCCGCCTGGATCGATCGCGCGGCGGCGGTCAGGTCGGTGTCGTCGCACAGTCGCCGGGCCGCGGCGGCCACCGCCATCGGCGTCAGCTGCGGGGGAGGCAGCACCACGGCCACCCCGGCGCGCTGCGCGGTGTCGGCGTTGCGGAACTGGTCCGCTCCCTGCGGCAGGATCAGATGCGGCAGGCCATGACACAGAGCGGCCAGGATCGTCCCGGCGCCGCCCTGGGTCACCAGCCCCGTGCAGCGCGGGAGCAACAGCGCATGCGAGGCGAAGTCGGCGACGAGTATCTGCGGTGGCTGGGGCCCGAGTCGGTGTGGGTCTGTCCCCGGGCCCACCGTCACCAGTACGTTGACCGGCAACTCCCGTAGACCGGCCAGCGCGGTCTCGAACACGCCGGTCGCCCCGTGGAACAGCGTTCCCAAGGTCAGGTGCACGGTGTGCTCGTACGGCAGCGCGGCGAGCGCGTCGTCGTCCCACGGCAGGCGTTCGTCGGGGCGCTGTTCCCCCGACGTGGGTCGCAGCGGGCGCCGGGTCCGGAAGTCGGACACCGCGTCGGCCTGCAACGACGGCGGGCAGGTGTCCAGATAAGGCCGCCCGACGATGTCCTGCTCCAGTTCGGGCACGCCCCACTGCCGGCACAGGTCACCGAACCGGGCTCCGAACCAGGCCCACGCCTCTGCCGGCAGCGGGCCCAGACCGTGCACCACGTGCCTTGCGCCCGTCCGTGCCGCCGCCACGGCCCCGGCCAGCTCGGTCACCGGATGGACGACGAGGTCCGGCTTCCACTGCATGGCGCGCGGCACCAGCTCGGTGGCCCGGCGGAACGCGGCGGCACCGAACATCCCGGAGATCACCGTGGGCATGCGCAGCTCGGGGGCCAACGCGCCGACATCGACGCCCAGGGACCTGAAATCGGCGTCCGCCTCGGCGCGGCTCGGCCCCACCTCCCAGGTGGACAGGCCATGCCGGTGGGCCTCCGCGACGCCCTCCGCACCGGACGCGACCACGACCTCGTGACCCGCCCGCTCGGCGGCCCGGACCAACGGCAACAGCGGCAACAGGTGGCCGTGCGCCGGCCAGGTGCTGAACAGGACGCGCATGACCGTAGTAGACACCGTCCTGCGGCAGGGGTCAGCCGGTTATCCGACGTGGGCCGCGGTCCGGGCGAGGATGATCGCCGTGATCCGGGACGGGTGGCCCCCCCCGGGGGGTTGCCCGTGGCTGCCGCCCCGCGCCGCGCTGATGGGACGGCGCGGGCGCCGGCGAACGAGTCCGCGGCGCCCCGGCAATGCCGGCGGCAGCTGCCGGCGTGGCGACCGGCGATCCGGTCGGTGTCCGCCACGCAGGCGGACGGCAGCCGCAGAGGCCTCACGACAGGGGCGGCGATCCGTCTTCGATACCCCTGGGGGGTTGTACACTGGCCGGATGGTGACCCCCACGACCACGCGCGGCTACACCGCATCCAAGGAGCAACTCCAGTCCCGGCTGCGCCGCATCGAGGGCCAGGTGCGCGGCATCGATCGGATGGTCTCGGACGACCGCTACTGCATCGACATCCTCACCCAGATATCGGCGATTCAGGCCGCTCTCGACAAGGTGGCCCTCGGCCTGCTCGACGGGCACGCCCGGCACTGTATGCACGAGGGGGCCGCGGAGGGTCGCGCCGACGAGATGGCCACCGAGATGATGGCCGCCGTCGGGCGACTGATGAAGCGCGGCTGACCGCGCGTCGGTCGCGCTGGGGGTGTCGCGGATGTCACTCCCGGGATACCCGTACCCCCCTGGGGTATAGGGTAGGTTGGGAGGCGAAAGAAGCCATCCGCATCGGCTGAGGGAGACCGTTATGGCGACCAAGACCTACACAGTCACCGGCATGACCTGCTCGCACTGCGTCAATTCGGTCGGTCTGGAAATCAAGCGGCTTCCTGGCGTCGTCGACGTACGGGTCGAGCTGTCCAGCGGCGCGGTGACCGTGACGAGCCAGCAGCCCCTCGACGACGCGGCGGTCGCCGCCGCGGTCGACGAGGCGGGCTACGAAGTGGCGAGGTGACCATGCGCACCCCCATCAAGCTGGGCGGGTACGGGCTCGGGCTGGCTGCCGTGTTCGCCGCCGCCATGGGCCTCGGCAGCGTCGCCGGGCCCAGCCGACCCACCCCGCAGACCCACCCCGCCGCCCATCCCGGCTCGGCCACCGGGACCCCGGGCGCCACGGACGGCCACGTCCCGGCGGGTCTACAGGTCAGCCAGGACGGCTACCGGCTGGTCCCGGTGTCGAGCCGGCTGTCCACCGGCGCCGCGGCACCGTTCCAGTTCCGGGTCCTCGGTCCGGACGGCGCGCCGGTGACCCGGTACGTCACCAGCCACGACAAGGATCTGCACCTCATCGTGGTCCGCCGGGATCTGGCCGGCTTCCGGCACGTACACCCCACCCTCGCGGCCGACGGGACCTGGACCATTCCGCTCGCCGTCACCGCACCCGGGCAGTACCGGGTGTTCGCCGACTTCCAGCCCGCCGGCCGCCAGGAGGCGCTGACCCTGGGCGTCGACGTGCCGGCAGCCGGGGACTACCGGCCGGCGAGCCTGCCGCCGCCGGCGCGGACGGCGACGGTGGACGGGTATTCCGTCACGCTCGCCGGCGACCTCGTTCCGGGTACCACCTCGGCGTTGGCGCTGTCCGTCAGCAGGGCCGGGGCGCCGGTCACCGACCTGCAGCCATACCTCGGCGCCTACGGGCACCTCGTGGCCCTGCGCGACGGCGACCTGGCGTACCTGCACGTACACCCGGACGGCGCGCCCGGTGACGGGCGGACCGCGGCGGGCCCACAGGTGACCTTCTACGCCGAGGTCCCGTCGAGCGGCGCCTACCGGCTCTACCTGGACTTCCAACACGGCGGGCGGGTGCGCACCGCGGAGTTCACCGCCGTCGCCGGCCAACCCGTCCCGGCGCCCACGCAGCCCACCCCCCGGGAGCCGACGCCCAGCTCGTCCGCCGAGCACGGCGACGGCGACCACACCCACGGGTAGGAGAACCAGTCATGGCTTCCGTCGCCCGGCCGTTGCCGACGGCCCCGAACCAGATCGAGCTGTCGATCGGCGGCATGACCTGCGCCTCCTGCGCATCGCGGATCGAGAAGAAGCTCAACCGCATGGACGGCGTCACCGCCACGGTGAACTACGCCACCGAAAAGGCCAGCGTCAACTTCGGCGCGGACGTGACGCCGACCGACCTGATCGCCACGGTGGAGAAGACCGGCTACACCGCCCACCTTCCGCCGCCGACGGCGACCGCGGACGACCCGGCCGAAAAGGCCCAGCCCGGTGCGGAGCTGCGCGCCCTGCGTACCCGGGTATGGGTGTCGTTGGTGTTGACCGTGCCGGTCGTGGCCATGGCCATGGTGCCGGCGTGGCAGTTCACCAACTGGCAGTGGCTGTCGCTGACCCTCGCTGCCCCGGTGGTGGTCTACGGCGGCTTGCCGTTCCACCGCGCCGCGTGGACGAACCTCCGGCATGGGGCGGCGACGATGGACACGCTGATCTCGATGGGCACCCTGGCGGCGTTCGGCTGGTCGCTGTGGGCGCTGTTCGTCGGCACCGCCGGCGCCCCGGGCATGACCCACCCCTTCAGCCTCGACATCGACCGCACCGACGGCGCCGGCAACATCTACCTGGAAGCCGCCGCCGGCGTCACCCTGTTCCTCCTCGCCGGCCGCTACTTCGAGGCCCGTGCCAAGCGGAGCGCGGGCGCCGCCCTGCGCGCCCTGCTCGAGCTGGGCGCCAAGGACGTCGCCGTGCTGCGCGCCGGCGCGGAGATCCGCATCCCGGTCGGCGAGCTGAGCGTGGGGGACCAGTTCGTCGTACGGCCGGGGGAGAAGATCGCCACCGACGGGGTGATCGAAGACGGGGCGTCGGCCATCGACGTCAGCATGCTGACCGGCGAGTCAGTTCCGGTCGAGGTCGGCCCCGGCGCGACCGTGGTCGGCGCGACGGTCAACGCCGGCGGGCGCCTGGTCGTCCGGGCGACCCGGGTCGGCTCGGACACCCAGCTCGCCCAGATGGCCCGGTTGGTGGAGCAGGCGCAGACCGGCAAGGCGCCCGTGCAGCGCCTGGCCGACCGGATCTCCGGCGTGTTCGTGCCGATCGTCATCGCATTGGCGGTGGCCACCCTGGGCTTCTGGATCGGCACCGGCAGCGGGCTGAGCGCCGCGTTCACCGCCGCCGTCGCCGTCCTCATCATCGCCTGCCCCTGCGCGCTCGGCCTGGCCACGCCCACCGCCCTGCTGGTCGGCACCGGGCGGGGCGCCCAGCTCGGCATCCTCATCAAAGGCCCCGAGGTGCTCGAATCGACCCGGAGCGCGGACACGGTGGTGCTGGACAAGACCGGCACCGTCACCACCGGGCGGATGACGTTGGTCGACGTCGTGGCCGGCGACGGGCAGGACCCCGACCAGGTGCTCCGCCTCGCCGGCGCGTTGGAGGCGGCCTCCGAACACCCCATCGGCCAGGCCATCGCCGCCACCGCGGCCGAGCGGCTGGGCGCCCCGCCGCCGGTGTCGGAGTTCGGCAACGTGCAGGGACTGGGGATTCGCGGCACGGTGCAGGGACACGACGTCGTCGTCGGCCGGGCACAGCTGCTGCGGCAGGCCGGCATGGCGGTGCCCGTCGACATCGGGCGTACCGCCGACGCCGCCGAGGCTGCCGGGCGGACGGCGATTCTGATCGGTTGGGACGGGCAGGCCCGGGGGGTGCTGGCGGTGGCCGACGTGGTCAAGCCGACCAGCCGGCAGGCCGTCGCGGCCCTGCGCCGGCTCGGCCTGTCGCCGGTGCTGCTCACCGGTGACAACACCACCGTCGCCCGGGCCGTCGCCGCGCAGGTCGGCATCGACGAGGTCATCGCCGAGGTGCTGCCCGCCGACAAGGTGGACGTCGTCAAACGCCTGCAGGCCGCGGGCAAAGTCGTCGCGATGGTCGGCGACGGTGTCAACGACGCCGCGGCCCTCGCCCAGGCGGACCTCGGCCTGGCCATGGGCACCGGCACCGACGCCGCGATCGAGGCCGCGGATCTCACGCTGGTCCGGGGCGACCTGATGGCCGCCGTCGACGCCATCCGGCTGTCGCGGCGCACCCTGCGGATCATCAAGAGCAACCTGTTCTGGGCGTTCGCCTACAACGTCGCCGCGCTGCCGCTGGCGGCGGCCGGGCTGCTCAACCCGATGATCGCCGGTGCCACGATGGCGTTCTCGTCGGTCTTCGTGGTCGCCAACAGCCTGCGCCTGCGCCGATTCGCCCCCGCCCAGTGACATGGCCGGAGCGGGCCATCCTCGCACCTGGCCGACGGGCGCAGCTCAACCGGCGCAGCCACGTTGCCTACCGGCCGTCCGGCAGGGTGCGGGTGGCGACCGTGCGCCCGGCGCCGTCGCGCGCGGCCACCGTCGGCGGCCGGCGGGAGCCCCAGACCACGACAAGGTGACCGTGGTACGCGACGGGGAGGCGCCGACCGCCGACGGTCACCTCCGCGACCCCGCCGCCGACGAGTAGCGCGGCTGAGCGCACCCAACGCCCGCCCCAGGGGAATAGGCGGTTGCCGTCACGGACGACGCTGGCGCCCCCGCCCGCCGCGACCTCGTACGGCGCGAGGCCGTCGCGGGCCCGCTCGAACTCCGCCGCGGTGGGGTCCTCCGCCGCGTCGCTCGACGACCCGCCGCCGCCCAGCATCCGCCAGCCGCCGCGGTCCCGCGCGACCAGCAGGTGCGTCTCGTCCCAGAAACAGCCGACGCCGCGGCGGAGGAACCGCGTGGCCGCCACATCGCCGTCCACATCGACCGCTACCGGCGCGAACCGGCAGCGCCGGCTCAGCCGCACCGGTCGGTCCGGCAGGCCGTCGGTGATCAGGCGGAGGCTCTCGGCCAGGGCGTCGTACGACACCCGCTGACCGTACCCGCGAAGCGCCGCGCCGTGGTCGTGTCCCCGGCGGCGGGTGCTTGCCCGTCCGTCCGTGATGCCTCTCCGGCATCGTGCTGCCGCACAGGTATCAGGCCGTCGCGGGTCACCGGGGGCAGGCGCACGAACGCCAATGCGCTGTTAGGACGCCTGGCGGATGGGCATGTCGGCCAGCCAGACGTCGGCCAGGTCGCTGAGGGGGACGTCGAGGGCGAGGCTGAGGCCGACCACGGTGCCGAACGCCGGCGCGGGAAGGCGGCCCGCCTCGATCTTGCGCAGCGTCTCGGGGGAGATGCCGGCCGCCAGGGCCACCTCGACGAGGCTGCGGCCGGCCCGCGCGGCCCGGAGGGCCGTCCCGAGGCGCTGGCCCGCGGCGATCTGTTCGGCGGTGAGAGGGTGGCGAACCATGCCAGCAGGATATCCCGCCGGAGCGGCCCGGCCGGGCGTGGTATAAAAATACCGGAGAGGGAGGCTGTCGTGATCGAGCTCAAGTCCGCCGAGGAGATCGGCCGGATGGCGGTGGCCGGCCAGTTCGTCGGCGAACTGCTCGCCGAGCTGAGCGGTGTCGCCGCAGTCGGCGTCAACCTGATGGACCTCGAACACCACGCCCGCCGCAGGATCGCCGAACGCGGCGCGGAATCCTGCTACTGGGACTACGCCCCTTCGTTCGGCCGCGGCCCGTTCCGCAACGTGCTCTGCCTGTCGGTCAACGACGCGGTGCTGCACGGCCTGCCGCACGACTATGTACTGGCCGACGGTGACCTGCTCAGCATCGACATGGCGGCCGGCATCGACGGCTGGGCAGCCGACTCCGCCCTGTCCATCGTCGTCGGTACCCCGGACCCGGCCGACCTGAGGCTGATCGAGGCCACCGAGGTCGCGCTGGCCGCCGGCATCACCGCTGCCCAGCCCGGCGGTCGCCTGGGCGACATCTCCGCCGCGATCGGCGAGGTCGCCCAGTCCTACGGTTACAGCGTCAACGCCGAGTTCGGCGGCCATGGCATCGGCCGCACCATGCACGAGGCCCCGCACGTCGCCAACAGCGGCCGCGCCCGTCGCGGCATGAAACTCGACCCCGGCCTCACCATCGCCATCGAGCCCTGGTTCTGCCGCTCCACCGACAAAGTCACGTTCGACCCCGACGGCTGGACGATCCGCTCTGCCGACGGCTCCCGCACCGCCCACTCCGAACACACTGTCGCCATCACGGCTTCCGGTCCCCAGGTCCTGACCCGCCGCCAGGGGGCGGGTCAGGACCTGACCGGGCCGGCGGCCCTCAGGTAAGTGGGGCGCTGAGCACGGGCCAGCCGCCGCTGAAGGTGATCGTGCGGATGTTCAGCGTCTCCCGGCCCGCGGCCTGGGCGTCGTAGAAGTGGTACGCCAGCCGCCGCCGGCTGCCGTCGTCGAGCACGTCGCCCCCGCCGGCGGCGACCTGACTGCCGAACCCGGTGAGGATGGTGGTGCCGCCGCCGTTGGCCATCGAGGCGCCATTGCGGTCCAGGAACGGCCCCGAGATGCTGCGCGACCGGCCCACCACGGTGTAGTAGGTGCTGTTCACGCCGGAGCAGCACCGCCCGCGTGAGCCGATCAGGTAGAACCAGCCGTCGTTCCACGTCATGGTCGCGTTCTCGATGCCGGTCGCGATCCGCGGGAAGCTGTGGTCGGTGGTGGACAGCTTGCCGTTGGACGCGTTCAGCACGTGCAGGTAAACCCCGTTCCAGGAGCCCCACATGATGTACGGGGTGCTGCCGTTCCATGCGATGTTGGGATCGATGGGGTACGCGACGTCGGTGACCATGCCGGCGTCGGTCCACGGGCCCTCGATGTTGGTCGCGGTCAGCAGGCCGGTCACCGCCAGCGTGCTCTGCCCCCAGATGGAAGCCGCGTAGTACAGGTGGTACTTGCCGTTGAAGTAGTTGATGTCCGGCGCCCAGATGTTGGGCGGGGTGCGCCCGAGGCGGGCGGTGATCCAGGACGGGACCTGGTTCCACACCGTGCCCACGTACGTCCAGCCGCCGTACAGCCGGGGGTCGCAGGTCCTGCGGATGGTGACCGACCCGTTGCCGGGCCCGCCCTCGAAGCCGGTGGAGAAGCCGTAGTAGCAGTTCCCGACGCGGATCAGGCTGGGGTCGTGCATGCGCAGGTCACCGGAGAGCGCCGCGGCCGGGGAGGCCGGGGCGGACACCACGGCTGTCGCGGCGGCGGCGACGGCGAGGCCCAGCACCACCCGCCCCAGCGTCCGGAACACGTGTCGAGGGGATCGCTGTCGCATGGCCACCACTCCGATCATTGATCGATGACCCTAGATGTTACCTGGACGGTTCCACGACCGACAGACGTCGGCCGCCTTCATCGTGCGGCGGGGTGGCGAAGCAAACTCTTGATATGTAGACTTTGTGCATGCCAAGGACCCCGCATACTTCGCCGCAGACGTTGCGGCTGTTCACAGCCCTGCTCGCCGAGCCATCCCGGTGGCGTTACGGCTACGACCTCAGCCGGGAGACCGGCCTCGCCTCCGGCACCCTCTATCCGATCCTGATGCGGCTGTCGCAGCAGCAGCTGCTGGACACCGGGTGGGAGTCGGCCGCCGAGCCGGGGCGGCCGCCCCGGCACACCTACCGGCTGACCGCCGACGGCGCGGCCCTGGCGCGCGACCGGGTTGCCGCGGCGGCGGCCCGCGCCGACGCGCCGGGTCCGCGGCGGCGGGCGAAGCTGGCGTTCGGGGCGAGCTCGTGAGCTCGCC
>DASQDS010000224.1:0-8399 GCA_035634075.1 Pilimelia sp.
CGAGGCCCCCGCCCGCGCGGCGCTGGTCGGCGCCGGTGCCATGGCCGCCGCCGCCGTCATCTGGGTGGGCGCCACGCAGCTGCCGGGCGACTCGCCGCGTCAGGCGGCCGCGATGCCCCCCGCCAAGCCCTTCGTCGCGGCGGGCGAGGGCGCCACCGCGGGCTCCTGCCGGGTGGACTACCGCCTGGGCGTCGGCATGGCCGGGAACCCCGCGGCCGCCATCACGGTCACCAACACCGCCGACGCGGCGGTTGACGCCTGGCGGCTGACGTTCGACCTCCCCGGCGGCCAGCGGCTGGTCCGCGGCACCGGCGGCGCCTGGCAGCAGGACGGGAGCACAGTGGTGGTGACCCCGACCGGCGCCGCCCGCCCGCTGCCCCCGGGCGGTTCGGCCCGCCTGGCCGCCGCGTTCGGCAACGGTGCCGCCGACATCACACCGGTCACCGTCGCGCTGAACGGAAACGCCTGTCAGCTCACGCTCGCGGGCGCCGCCCCGGTGACGGGCGGCGCGGGCGGCCCGGGTTCGGGCGGTCCTGGCTCGGGCGGTCCCGGTGCCGCAGGGGCGGGCACCGTCGGCCCGGCGATCACCTCCACCGAACTGGTGGCCGGCACCGCCGGCTCGGGTTCGTCGAATTCCGGCTCGTCCGGCGCGGTGTCTTCCAGCTCCGGCTCGTCGGGCTCATCCGGGTCATCCGGGTCATCGGGCTCCGGGTCGTCGGGCTCCGGGTCGTCGGGCTCCGGGTCGTCTGGGTCCTCGGGCTCTGGCTCGTCAGGGTCCGGGTCCACCAACTCGGGTGCTGGCTCCTCCGGCGGTGGCTCCTCAGCGGACAAGGACAAGCCGAAGGAGAAGCCCAAGGACAAGCCGAAAGACAAGGCCAAGGACAAGGACAAGGCCAAGGACGAGAAGAAGGACAAGGGCGGCGGCAAGCCAGCCGCCGCCTGATCGGCCTGCGAGGTCGTTCACTGGGCTTAATCCGGTCGCGCGGGTACCGGGGCGAGGGACCCGCGTGATCACGCCGGGCCGGGTACTGCGCTGGGAGGGGTGGCCCGCGCTGTACCCGGCCCGGCGCCGCCAACTCCACCGCCCTGCGACCACCCCAACCGCCTTCTCCCACAACCTCCCGCCGGGCGCCAACCACGGGCAACGGCCGCCGACGTACGCACCAGGGACGACCCAAGGAGATCTTGGTCCCGTGACCCCCGAAAACGGTGGCTGGCGGTCCAAGATCTCGGCGGCGCGCGGGTGCGGCGGCGCGCGCATGCCCGGCCGGCCGGTCGCTTCATAGATCTTGGTCCCGTGACCCCCCAAAACGGTGGCTGGCGGTCCAAGATCGGCCGCGAGGGCGCGAGGGAGCGAGGGCGCGAGGGCGCGAAGGCGCGAAGGCGCGAAGGTGGCAGGGGTGCGGCGGCAAGCGGGCGGCGCCGGGGGCCGCCGCTGGCGGGCGGGGCGTAGCTCTTGGTCCCATGCACCCAGAGCGGGTGGTCGGCAGTCTAGGACGTTGGCGACTGGGCGGGCGGGGGTGCGGCCCGGCACGACCGACGGTCCCGGAGGGGCGGACGGCGGTCCGGGTGGCGGTTACGTGACCGCGGCGAAGCGTTGCACGTTGTCCGTGGTGCCGGCCACGATCAGCAGTGCTGCCCGCGGCACGACAGTTTCCGGCAGCCCGTAGATGAAGTCGGCTCCGGGCGGCTTGACGCCGACCACCGTGACGCCGTATTCGGTCCGGAGTTTGGCTTCGGCCAGCGTCTTGCCGACCGCGCTGCGGGGCGCCCGGGTCTTGGCGATCGCGAAGCCGTCGTCGAACTCGATGAAGTCGATCATCCGGCTGGTGATCAGGTGGGCGACGCGGTCGCCCATGGCGGATTCGGGGTAGATGACGTGGTTGGCGCCGACCGCCGAGAGGATTTTGCCGTGCTTGGCGGAGATCGCCTTGGCCCAGATCTCCCGGATGCCGATCTCCGAGAGGGCCAGGACAGTCAGCACGCTGGCTTCGATGTTGGTGCCGATGCCGACCACGGCGCGGTGGAAGTCGGGTACGCCGAGTTGCCGCAGGGCGTCGTCGTCGGTGCTGTCGGCCTGGACGACGTGGGTGAGCGTGTCGGACCACTCCTGCACGATGCGCGGGCTCTCGTCGATGCCGAGCACCTCGTGACCGAGTCTGATCAGGGACTCAGCCACCTGGCCGCCGAACCTGCCCAGCCCGATCACCACGACGTTGTCCGCCGTCGGGGCCTTGCCGTTGTCAGCCAACGATGGGTCTCTCCTCCGGGTACCGGTACAGCCGCCGCCGGTTGGTCAACGCCAGCGCGGACGCCACCGTGATGGTGCCGACCCGGCCGACGAACATCAGCATGACGAGGACCAGTTGGGCCGACGCCGGCAGGGTGTGCGTGAGGTTCATCGACAGGCCGACGGTGGAGAACGCGGACATCGCCTCGAAGTAGACCTGGTCGAGGCGAAGCCCGTCGGTCAACTCGATCAGCGCGATCGTGCCCACGGCGACCACGGCTACGCCCAGCAGCGCCACCACCAAGGCCTGGCGCTGTGCGCCCGCGTCCACCCGCCGGCGGCCCACCACGACGTCCGGCTCGCCCTTGACCTCGGCCCAGATGATGTACGCCAGCAGGAAGAACGTGGTGACCTTGATGCCGCCGGCCGTGCCCGCGCTGCCCCCGCCGATGAACATCAGCAGGGTGGTCACCGAGACCGTCTCCAGCTCGGCCGCCGCGTAGTCGATGGTCTGGAAGCCCGCCGTCCGGGGGATGACCGCCTGGAAGAACCCGGCGAGCAGCTTGTCCGGTATGCCCAGCGGGCCGAACGTGCGGGGGTTGTTCCACTCGAAGGCGACCATCGCCAGAAAGCCGACCACCAGCAGGAGGGCCGACCCCCAGACGGTGATCCGGGTGTGCGTCGACCACATCCGGGGCCAGCGCAGCTCCCGGGCCACCTCGAATAGGACCGGGAAGCCGATGCCACCGACGATCACCGCGAGGGCCACCGGCACGCAGATCCACCCGTCGCCCACGTACCGGATGAGATTGTCCGGGTAGAGCGCGAAGCCGGCGTTGTTGAACGCGGAGATCCCGTGGAAGAGACCGTGCCAGAGCGCGCGGCCGGGCGGGTAGTCGTACCCCAGCCACCATCGCGCCGCCAGCGCGACCGTGACCGCGGCCTCGCAGGCCAGCATGGTCAGGGCCACCCGGGCGAGCACGCCGCGCACGTCGCCCAGCGCCAGCGTCCGGGTCTCCGCCTGGGCGACCAGCCGGCTGCGCAGGCCCAGCCGGCGGGAGACCAGCAGGCCCAGCAGGGTGGCCAGCGTCATGATGCCGAAGCCGCCCACCTGGACCAGCGCCAGGATCACCACCTTGCCGAACGCCGACCAGTAGGTCGGGGTGTCGACCACCACCAGGCCGGTGATGCAGGTCGCGGACGTGGCGGTGAACAGCGCGGCCAGCGGCGGCGCGGACTGCGGCCCGGCCCGGGCGACCGGGAGCATGAGCAGCAGGGTGCCGACCGCGATGGCCGCGAGGAAGGCCAGCGGTACGAGTCGCGCGGGGTGCTGCAACGTGCGGCCCATGTCCTCCCTCGATCGTGTCCCCGGGGACTGTAATACGGCTGCGGTTCACCGACACGACAACGGCGCTGTGCCCGGGCGTCGCGTCCGGCCGGTTCACTGCGCGCATGCCTCTGCGTCGTACCCTCATCGCCCTCACCTCGGCCGTCGCGGCGGCCGCCGGCGCCCTGGTCAGCGTGAGCCCCGCGCCGGCCGCGCCCGCCACCACGGTGGCGGGGCGCCCCGCCCAGGCCGACCGCCGCCCGATCGTCATCGCGCACCGGGGCGCGAGCGGTTACCGGCCCGAGCACACCCTCGAGGCCTACCGGTTGGCCATCGCCCTCGGCGCCGACTACGTCGAGCCGGACCTGGTCAGCACCCGCGACGGGGTGCTGGTCGCGCGGCACGAGAACGAGATTTCGGGTACGACGGACGTGGCGGCCCGGCCGGAGTTCGCCGACCGCCGGACCACGAAGGTGATCGACGGGACGCCGGTGGGCGGCTGGTTCACCGAGGACTTCACGCTGGCGGAGCTGAAGACGCTGCGCGCCACGGAGCGGCTGCCGCAGGTGCGGCCGGGCAACACGGCGTACGACGGCCGCTACCAGGTGCCCACCCTGCAAGAAGTGATCAATTTGGTACGGGTGGAGAGCCGGCGCCGCCACCGGGTGATCGGGATCTACCCGGAGACCAAGCACCCGTCCTACTTCGCGTCGATCGGCCTGCCGCTGGAGGAGCCGCTGCTGCGCACGCTGCGCCGCAACGGGCTGGCGCACCGGCGGGCGCCGGTGGTCATCCAGTCCTTCGAGACGGCCAACCTGCGGGCCCTGGCCCGACGGACCAGCGTGCGGCTGGTGCAGCTGCTCGACGCGACGGGCCGGCCGTACGACTTCGTGGCCGCCGGCGACCCGCGGTCCTACGCCGACCTGGCGCGGCCGGCGGGGCTGGCCTGGATCGCCCGGTACGCCGACGGCGTCGGCACGAACAAGAACCTGCTGGTGCCCCGCGACGCGGCCGGCGCGCTGCTGGCCCCGACGTCGGTCGTGGCGGACGCCCACCGGGCCGGGCTGGTGGTGCACGCGTGGACGGTCCGCAGCGAGAACACCTTCCTGCCGGCGGACTTCCGCACCGGCGCGAACCCGGCGGGCCTCGGCGACGCGGCGGCGGAGTACGCGCTGTTCTACCGGCTGGGCGTGGACGGCGTCTTCAGCGACCACCCGGACGCGGCGGTCGCGGCCCGGGTGGCCGCCGCCGGTCCCCGATCGGTTCGGGTGGCCGCCGGCCCCCGATCGGCCCGGGTTGTCGCCCGGCGCTGGTAGAAACGACGGGTGGAGACGACCGAACTGGTACCGACCGACCGGGCCGACGTGCGGGAGCGGGCCGAGGGGGTGCTGCGCCGGCTGGCCGGCGAGCGGGCCCGCCTGCGCGAGGACCAGTGGCGGGCCATCGAGGCGCTGGTCGCGGACCACCGGCGGGTGCTGTGCGTCCAGCGCACCGGCTGGGGCAAGTCGGCGGTCTACTTCGTGGCCACGGCGCTGCTCCGGGCCGCGGGGGCCGGCCCGACGGTGATCGTCTCGCCGCTGCTGTCGCTGATGCGTAACCAGGTGGAGGCGGCGGCCCGGGCCGGCATCCGCGCCCGCACGATCAATTCGGCCAACCTGGAGGAGTGGGAGCAGATCACCGGCGAGATCGCCACCGGGGCGGTGGACGTCCTGTTGATCTCTCCCGAGAGGCTCAACAACCCCGACTTCCGCGACGGGGTGCTGCCCCGGCTCGCCGCCACCACCGGGCTGCTTGTGGTGGACGAGGCGCACTGCGTCTCCGACTGGGGGCACGACTTCCGGCCGGACTACCGGCGCCTGCGCACGTTCCTCGCCGGCCTGCCGGCGCGCACCCCGGTGCTGGCGACGACCGCCACGGCCAACTCCCGGGTGACCGCCGACGTGGCGGAGCAGCTCGGTGACGCCCTGGTGCTGCGCGGCCCGCTGGACAGGGAGTCCCTGCGGCTGGCCGCGCACCGGCTGCCCACCGCCGCGCACCGGCTGGCCTGGCTGGCCGACCACCTGGACGCGCTGCCGGGTTCCGGCATCATCTACACGCTGACGGTGGCCGCCGCGACCGAGACGGCGGATTTCCTGCGGGCGCGGGGTTACCCGGTCGCCTCGTACACCGGCCAGTCGGAGGACGCCGACCGCCGCGCCGCCGAGCAGGACCTGCTGGACAACAAGGTCAAGGCGCTGGTGGCGACGTCCGCACTGGGCATGGGGTTCGACAAGCCCGATCTCGGCTTCGTGGTGCACCTCGGCGCGCCGCCGTCGCCGATCGCGTACTACCAGCAGGTGGGCCGCGCGGGCCGCGCCGTCGAGCACGCCGAGGTGCTGCTGCTGCCGGGCGTGGAGGACGCGGCGATCTGGCGGTATTTCGCGTCGCTGGCCTTCCCGCCGGAGGAGCAGGTGCGGGCGGTGCTGGCCGCGCTGGCCGCCGCCGGCCGCCCGCTGTCCACCCAGGCGTTGGAGCCCATCGTCGACCTGCGCCGGGCCCGGCTGGAGCTGATGCTCAAGGTGCTCGACGTGGACGGTGCCGTGCGCCGGGTGCGCGGCGGGTGGACGGTGACGGGCGAGCCGTGGGCCTACGACGCCGCGCGTCACCAGCGCGTCGCGGCCGCGCGCACCGCCGAGCAGGACGCGATGCGGGAGTACGTGGACGGGCCGGCGTGCCGGATGGAGTTCCTGCGCCGGGCCCTGGACGACCCGGCGGCGGCGGCCTGCGGGCGGTGCGACAGGTGCGCCGGCCCGCTCCTGCCGGCCGAGGTGTCGTCGGCCGCGCTGGGCGCCGCGCAGGCGTTCCTCGGTCGGCCGGGCGTCCTCGTGCCGGCCAAGAAGCTGTGGCCGACCGGGCTGGAGGCCGTCGGCGTCCCGCTGCGTGGCAAGATCCCACCGGGGGAGCAGACCTCGCCGGGCCGGGCCGTCGGGCGGCTGTCCGACCTGGGTTGGGGCCCGCGCCTGCGCGGGCTGCTGGCCGACGACGCGCCGGACGCGGCGCTGCCGGACGACGTGGCGGCGGCCGTCGTGGCGGTGCTGGCGGCGTGGGCGCACGGCGACGAGCCCTGGCCCGCCCGGCCCGTGGCGCTGGTGGCCATCGGTTCGCGCCGCCGCCCCAGCCTCGTGGAGAGCCTGGCCCGGCACATCAGCACCGTCGGCCGCCTGCCCTTGCTGGGGGCCGTGCCCCCGGCCGCGGCGGACCAGGCGGCCGGCGGGCGCGGCAACAGCGCGCAGCGGGTCCGCGCCCTGCACGAGGCGTACGCGCTGCCGAAGCCCCTGGCGTCGACGGCGGCGGCCCTCACCGGCCCGGTGCTGCTGGTGGACGACCTGGTCGACTCCGGCTGGACGATGGCCGTCGTCGGGCGGCTGCTCCGCCAGGCCGGGGCGCCGGACGTCCTGCCCCTCGCTCTGGCGGTGGCCGCCTAGGTCAGCCCGGGCGGCCGAAGCCGTGGATCGGCGCGTATCCCATGCCCTCGACGCGGATGCGCTGACCGTGGTTGGGCGCGTGGACGATCTTCCCGCCGCCGACGTAGATGCCGACGTGGTGGATGCCCCGGTAGTAGAAGACCAGATCGCCGGGGCGCAGCTCCGGCCGGCTGACCGGGGTGACCGCCCGCCACTGCCGGGCGGCGTTGTGCGGCAGCTCCACGCCAGCCCGCCGCCACGCCGCCGTGGTCAGCCCGGAGCAGTCGTACGAGTCCGGGCCTTCCGCACCCCACCGGTACGCCTTGCCGAGCTGCGCGTACCCGAACCGGACCACCCGGCCGGCGCGGCCCGCCACGTACGGCGGCGCGACGCTGCCGGCGGCGTCGGCGGGCGCCGGTTCCGCCGGGGCGTTCCCGCGCAGCGCCTCCAGCCGGGCGATCTCCGCCTCGATGCGGCGGCGCTGCTCGGCCAGCCGGCGCTGCTGCCCGCGCTGCCGGGCGGCCAGGGCGTCGAGCGAACGCCGGGCGGACTCGTGCCGGTGCCGGGCCTGGCTGAGGGCGGCGATCGCCTGGTCCTGCTCGCTGACCAGGCGGTCCAGCGCGAGCAGGCGGCCGGCGAACTCCTGCGGGGAGGCCGCGGTCAGCAGGGCGGTGGCCGCCACGCTGCCGCTGGCCCGGTACGACCGGGCGGCCAGCGTCCCGACGCGTTCCTGGCGGCTGTGGATGGCCTCGCTGAGGGGCTCGGCCCGCGCCGTCAGCATCGCGGCCTCCGCCCGCGTGCTGGCGAGGTCGTCGCGGACGGCGTTGTACTCCTCGACGACCACCTCGAGCCGGGCCGACGCGGCGGCGAGCCGCTGCCGCAGGGTGCGGGCGTCCGGCTCGGCGAAGGCGGCCGGGGCGGGCCCGGCGACGGCCGTGCCGGCGAGCGCCAGCGCGGCGGCGAGGATGCGGGCGGTGAAGAACGGCACCTAGGCCAAACGAGCAAAGCCCGTAAAGGGGACGTACCGCAGTGGCATGCCCATACCCATGGGGGGTAACGTGGGCCGTGGACAGGAAGCGCTCGGTATCGAGGAAGGGAATCCTGATGTCCGTGACCAACACCTACAGCGTGACCGGCATGACGTGTGGGCACTGCGTCCAGGCCGTCACCGGCGAGCTGACCCAGTTGCCGGGGGTGCGGGAGGTGCAGGTCGACCTGTCCACCGGGGCGGTGGCCGTGACGAGCGACGGCCCGCTGCCGATCGAACGCGTGCGCGAGGCCGTGGACGAGGCCGGTTACGCGCTGGCCGCTGCCGATGCCTGAGGCCACCGGGCCCGCGCCGACCGCTCCGGCGGCAGGCCGGTTCGCGGAGCGGCCCGCGCTGCGGCTCGCCGCCTTC
>DASQDS010000225.1:0-3387 GCA_035634075.1 Pilimelia sp.
GCAGCGCACCGCAGGACGCCTGGAGCGGCCAGTCGGCAGCGTGGAGCGCCGAGCCGGCGGCGTGGAGCGCCCAGCCCGCCCCGCCGGCGGTCGGGGGGCCGGCCGCGAGCGGCCAGCCGGGAGCCTGGACCGGTCAGCCGGGACCGGCGCCGGCCGGCTACCCGGGCTACCCGTACCTGGTGGTCGCGCGGCCGACGAACGGCCTCGCCATCGCCTCGCTCGTGGTCTCCATCGTGGCCGCGCTCGGCCTGTGCGCGTACGGCGTCGGCGGCGTGCTCGGCATCCCCGCCGCGATCATGGGCCACGTGGCCCGGCGGCAGGTCCGCGAGCGCGGCGAGCAGGGCGACGGCTTCGCGCTGGCCGCCGTCGTGGTCGGCTGGATCGCCACGGCTATCGCCGTGCTGGCGATCATCGCGTGGATCATCTTCATCGTGGTGATCGCCAACTCCGACGACGCGACCGTCACGGCGGACTGAGCACGCCCGTCGGTGCCGACGGATCCACCGGCCGGTGCCGGCCGGCCCGCACGCCGGCGAGCACCACGACGGCCACACCGGCGGTCAGCAGCAGCAACCCGAGCCACGTGCCGGGTCGGGGCGCCTGCTCCAGCCACAACCAGGCGAGCAGGGCGGCGCCCGGCACCTCCAGCAGGATGAGCACGCTGACCGTGGTGGCGGACACGCGGTGCAGGGCGTAGCTGAACATGGAGTGCCCGAGCAGCTGGGCGCCCGCCACCAGGCCCAGGATGGCCAGCCAGGCCCCCGCCGGGTAGCCGCCCAGCGGCGCGCCGGCCACCAGGCACACCAGCAGCAGCGCGGCGGCGCAGACGCCGTAACAGACAGTCGTGTACGCGGTGGTACTGATGCTGCCGCGGGCCCGCTCACCCAGCGCGGTGTAGACGGCCGCGGCGATCCCGCCGGCCACGGCGAGCAGGTCCCCCGCCACCGCGCGGGCGGACACGGCGACGTCGAAGCCGGTGGCGAGGCCCGCTCCGGCCACGGCGAGCGCTATCCCGGCCCACGTCGCGGTGGGCAGGTGCCGGCCCTGCCCGCGCGCGATCAGGCCCTGCCAGACCGGTTGGGTGGCGCCGAGCGCGGTGGCCGCCGCCACGGTGGTCAGCTTGAGGCTGGGCACCCAGGTGGCGAAGTGGACTGCCAGCGCCAGCCCGGCCAGGACGCAGGCCGTCCCCGCCCCCCGCGCCGCCGGGCTGATCAGCCACCGCAGCTCGGCGCGGCGGCGGACGGCGGCGACGGGCGCCAGGACAAGGACCGCCAGCGCGTTGCGCCAGAACGCGATCGCCAGGCCGGGCGCGGCCGCGAACGCGATGAGCGGCCCGGAGGACGACACGGCGAGGACGGCCAGCGCGACGGCGGCGCCGGTGGCCGGGTCGAGGGGGCGGCGCGGGGGACCCACCGGGACGGCGGCACGGTCCACGCGTTTTCTCCTCTCCCGTCACTTCTTGCACACGTTCAACTACAGCGCGCTGACAGATGCACGCAGCGTGAAGATGTGTTTACCTCTTGCGGTCTGGCATACGACCCCCCGACTCGCCCCCTCGGAGGCCGATCCGCCATGCCCGCGTACCGTGCTGTCCTCTTCGATTTCTTCGGCACCCTGACCCGCGCCGTGCGGCGCGGGCCCCAACACGACCACATCGCCCGCGCCCTCGGCTGCGACCCCGCCCGCATGGTCGCCGTCCTCGATCGATCCTTCCACGATCGGTGCCGCGGCCTGCTCGGCGATGCCGCCGCCGCGCTGCGCTGGGTGTGCGCGCAGGCCGACGGCCGCCCCAGCCCGGAGGCGCTGCGGATGGCGCTGGTGGCGCGGGTCGCGGCCGTCCAGGCCGACACCCGCCTGCGCCCCGAGGCCGTGCCCACGCTGCGCGAGCTGCGCCGCCGCGGCCTGCGGACCGCCGTGGTCAGCGACTGCGGTTACGAGCTGCCCCAGTTCCTGCCGCGCCTCCCGGTCGCCCCGCTGCTGGACGCCCGCGTCTACTCCGTCGCGGTCCGCCGGCGCAAACCGCACCCGACGATGTACCTCACGGCGTGCGCCGCGCTGGGGGTGGCGCCCGAGGAGTGCCTCTACGTCGGTGACGGCGGCAGCCGCGAACTGACCGGCGCCGCGGCGGTGGGCATGACGGCGGTCCGGCTGGCCGCCGAGGACCTCGCCGACCACCTGGTCTTCGACCCCGACCACGCCTGGGCCGGGCCGGCGATCGGCACGCTGGGGGACGTTCTCGCGGTGGTCGGCACGCCGTCGGCGGGACGGGCGCCTGCGCTCGTCTAGTCCTACGCTGGTGCCGTGAGCGAGCCGGCCGGCTCCGACGCGGTCCCGGACGCCGACGGGTCGGTGCTTGCCCGCCGGGCGGCCGAGGCCGTCGCCGCCCGGCTCGCCCAGCGGCCGCCGGACGGCCGGCTACCGGCCGCCGCGAGCCTGCGGGCCGTCGGTGCGACCTTCGTCACGCTGGAGCGCCACGGCACCCTCCTCGGCTGCATCGGCACGCTGGACCCGGCCCGGCCGCGGTACCTCGACGCCATGCGCAACGCGGTCCGGGCCACGGCCGACCCCCGGCTGCCCCCGGTGACGGCCGCGCAGTGGCCCTCGGTGGACGTCACGGTGTCCGCGCTGGGCAGGCACGAGCGGTTGCCGGCCGAGACGCCGGACGGGCTGCTCGCCGTCCTGCGGCCCGGCGTCGACGGCCTCGTGCTGGCCGCCGGGCAGCGGCGGGCCACCTTCCTGCCGGTGGTGTGGCACAAGCTGCCCGATCCGGAGCGGTTCCTCGCCGCGCTGCTGCGCAAGGGCGGCTGGGCCACCGGCGGACAACCGTGGCGGCGCGCCTGGCCGCCCGCGCTGTCGGCGGTTCGCTACACCGTCGCGGAGTTCACGGACCCGGCGCCACGCCCGGCACCCGGCGCCACGCCCGGTGCGGCAGGATGAGGCCGTGACGATGCCCGAGCCGGCGCCCGCCGCCCCCATGATCTCCGAGGCGGTGAAGAAGGCCGCCGTCGCCTGGGTCGCGGCCGGCGGCGAGCCGGCGGTCGCGCTCTGGTGCCTGCCGGTCGACGGCCGGCTGTACGTGGTGTCCGGGCCGGGCGAGCAGGCCGCACCCGGCCTCGCCGGCGCCGCCACCGCCCCGGTCACCCTCCGGGGGGACCACGGCGGCCGGATCGTCAGCTGGCCGGCCGCCATCGCGGCCGTCCCCCCGGGCGGCGAGGAATGGGCGGCCGTGGCACCGCAGCTGGCCGCCAAACGCCTCAACGCCCCCGGGCCGATGGAGGCGCTGGTCGCCCGCTGGGCCGCCGAGTGCACGGTGCACCGGCTCGCCCCCGCCGGCGAGCCCACCGAGGCCGGCGCGTCGCTGCCGGACACCGGCCACGCGGCACCGCC
>DASQDS010000226.1:0-7433 GCA_035634075.1 Pilimelia sp.
GCGGCGGCGCCGGAGCTCACCGCCCGACCGGACCAGTTCGTCTTCGTCGAGTCGGTGGAGAATCGCCTGATCCTGCGGGCGGACGACCGGGGGTCCGGCGCGAAGCGGCGGGTGATCGCGGAGCTCACCGGGCGCATCCGCCTGCAGCGGTGGCTGTCCGCGGACGGCACCCGCGACGGGCTGGTCCGCGGCGACCCGACGTTGCCCGGCCGCCGCGACCGCAGCTTCCCAGAGCCGGGCTGCCGCGACGGACGGCAGGCGCTGGGCCCGGACGCGCCGGGCGAGTCGGTCGCGTGCACGCCGCAGCCCGCGTACCGGTCGGACCTGCCGACCACCACCGAAGGCATGCGGCGGTACCTCTACCGGCCGATCGGCGAGACCCCGAGCATGACCGGGCCGATGCCGGAATTCGCCGCGGACGTCCCCGCCGACCTGCGTGCCATGGTCCGGGTGGCCGAGGTCGTCCGCGCCGCCCCGCTCTCCCCCGCGGTGCAGGCCGCGGCGTTCCGGGTGGCGGCGACGATCCCCGGCGTGACGGTGGTCCGGCGGGCGACGGACGCGACCGGACGCACCGGGATCGCGGTCCGCCTGGCCTGGGCGGACAGCCGGACGGACCTGATCTTCGACGCCGAGACGTACGCGTACCTGGGCACGAACTCCGTGCTGACGACGGACCTCAACGGCCTGAAGGGCATCGAGACCCGCGGGCTCGCCGCCGGCCGGCCGTCCCTCGAGGAGGCCGTCCTCCGGGCCGCCGTGGTGGACCGCCCCGGCCAGCTGCCGTAGGGGCGGCCCGGCACGGCGGTGGCACGGCACGGCGGTGGCACGGCACGGCGGTGGCACGGCACGGCGGTGGCACGGCGCCCGCGAGGGTGCCGTGCCACCGTGCCGTGCCTAGGCGAGGACCTGCGCGGGCGGGGTCAGCGTGCCGATGGCCGACTCCAGCGCGGCGGCGACCCGGTACATCCGGTCGTCGGCCATCGTCGGTGCCATGATCTGCAGGCCCACGGGCAGCCCTTCCGACAGCCCGCAGGGCACCGAGATGGCCGGCCCGCCGTACAGGTTGGTCGGGATGGTGTAGAGGTCCGCGAGGTACATCTGGTACGGGTCGTCGGTGCGCGCGCCGAGCGGGAACGCCACGAACGGCGTCGTCGGCGAGAGCAGGACGTCGACCTGCTCGAAGGCCGCGGTGAAGTCCCGCGTGATCAGCGTGCGCACCTTCTGCGCCTGCCCGTAGTAGGCGTCGTAGTAGCCGCTGGACAGCGCGTAGGTGCCGAGGATGATCCGGCGCTTCACCTCGGGGCCGAAGCCGGCCTCCCGGGTCAGCGACATGACCTCCTCCAGCGAGCGCTGGCCGTCGTCGCCCACGCGCAGCCCGTACCGGACGCCGTCGAAGCGGGCCAGGTTCGAGGAGCACTCGCTCGGCGCGATCAGGTAATACGCCGGCAGCGCGTACTCGAAGTGCGGGCAGGAGACCTCGACGACCTCCGCGCCGAGCTTGGTCAGGGCGCCGACGGCGTCGCGGAACGCCGTCATCACCCCTGGTTCGGCGCCCTCGCCGGCGAACTCCCGCACCAGCCCCAGCCGCACGCCGCTCAGGTCGCCACCGGCACCGCGCCGGGCGGCCTCCACCACGGCCGGCACGGCCGCCGGGATGGAGGTCGAGTCGTACGGGTCGTGCCCGCCGATGACCGCGTGCAGCAACGCCGCGTCCTGCACCGTCCGCGCGCACGGGCCCGGGGTGTCCAACGAGGACGAGAAGGCGATGAGGCCGTACCGGGACGTCCCGCCGTACGTCGGCTTGGCCCCGACCGTGCCGGTGACCGCGCCGGGCTGGCGGATCGAGCCGCCGGTGTCGGTGCCGATCGCCAGCGGCGCCTCGTAGGCGGCCACCGCCGCGGCCGACCCGCCGCCCGACCCGCCCGGGATCCGGGTCAGGTCCCAGGGGTTGTAGGTCGGGCCGTACGCCGAATACTCCGTGGACGAGCCCATCGCGAACTCGTCCATGTTGGTCTTGCCCAGCATCACCAGGCCGGCCGCCCGCAGGCGGGCCACCACGGTGGCGTCGTAGGGCGGGCGCCAGCCCTCGAGGATCCGCGACGCCGCGGTGGTCGGGACGCCCCGCGTCGCGAGGACGTCCTTGACGGCGATCGGCACGCCGGCCAGCGGGCCCAGCGGCTCCCCGGCGGCGCGGCGCTCGTCCACCGCCCGGGCGGCGGCCAGCGCCCCGTCGGCGTCGACGTGCAGGAACGCGTGCACCCGCTCGTCCACGGCCGCGATCCGGTCGAGGTGGGCGCGGGCCACCTCCACGGCCGAGGCATCGCCGTCGGCGATGACGGCCGCGACCTGCGTCGCGGTCAGGCTGGTCAGCTCAGTCGGGGCCACGGTCACTCCTCGTCCAGGATCCGGGGTACGCGGAACCGCGCGTCCTCGGCGTCCGGGGCGCCGGCGAGCGCCTCGTCGCGGGGCAGGCTCGGCCGCACGACGTCCTCGCGCAGCACGTTGGTGAGCGGCACGGAGTGCGACGTCGGCGGGATGTCGGCGGCAGCCACCTCGCCGACCCGGGCCACCGCCTGGAGGATCACGTCGAGCTGACCGGCGAACGTGTCGAGCTCGTCGGAGGTCACCGCGAGCCGCGACAGCCGGGCCAGGTGCGCGACCTCCTCGCGGGAGATGGCGGCCATGGGAAGTTGCCCCCTCGTACATCGTCGTTTCGGATTCGTCGTCGGGTCGTCGGACCGTCGGACCGTCGGACCGGGGCACGCGCGCCCGGACGCCGAGTCTATTTGCCGCCCGAACCGCCGCGCGTGCCGACTCCCCGATCCACCGGCTGCGCGTCCGCCGGTGCGGGCGCGTCGGCTTAGCCGTACTCGGTGGTGGTCATTCCGGGCGGATGACCACCACCTGCTACGGCTGAGCGCGCACCACCACGGGAGTGGCGGGCAGGGGCGGCGGCGGTGCCGGGACCAGGGGGTGGTAGCGGTTCAGCCAGGTGACCAGGTCGTCCGCCGGCATGGGGCGGGCGTAGAACCAGCCCTGCGCGACGTCGCAGCCGGCCGCGTGCAGCGCCCGCCAGATCGACTCGTCCTCCACGCCCTCGGCCACGACGCGCAGCCCCAGCGCCCCGGCCAGCTCGATGATCGACCGGACGATCGCGGCGTCGTCGGGGTCCCGGGCCATGCCGAGGACGAACGACCGGTCGATCTTCACCTCGGTCAGCGGCAGGCGGCGAAGGTGCTGCATGGACGAGTAGCCGGTGCCGAAGTCGTCGAGCGCGATCGCCACCCCGAGCCGGTCCAGCCGGGCGATGGTCACCAGCACCCGGCGGGGATCGGCCATCAGGGCGCCCTCGGTGATCTCGAGCTGGAGCCGCTGGGGCGGCACGTCGAAGTGCGCCAGCCGCTCCACGATCCGGTCGGCGACCTCGGCGGTGTGCAGGTCGCGCACGCTGACGTTCACCGAGGCGCGCAGGTCCAGGCCGGCCGCGGACCAGGCGGCGAGCTGCGCCACCACGTCGCTCACCACCCGGCGGGTGAGCAGCGACATGACGGCGGTGTGCTCGGCGACGCGGATCAGCTCGCCCGGGTCGACCAGCCCGCGGCGGGGGTGGTGCCAGCGCAGCAGCGCCTCGACGCCGACGACCGCGCCGGTGGCGATGTCCACCTGCGGCTGGTAGTACATCCGGATCTCCACCGGCCCGGGGGTCTCCAGGGCGCGGCGGAGGTCGGCGAGCAGCGCCAGCCGCTCGACCGAGTGGTGGTCGGATTCCGGGGCGTAGACCGCCACCCCGGCGCTGTTGCGCTTCGCGTCGTACATCGCCACGTCGGCGTGCCGCAGCAGGGACGCGTAGTCGTCCCCGTGGTCGGGGTAGACGGCGATGCCGATCGCCGCCCGCACGTCGACCGGCAGCCCGTCGAGCACCACCGGTTCGACGAGGGAACCGGCGAGCCGGTCGGCCAGCTCCCGCGCGGCCGCCGCGTCGGGCAGGCCGGGGGCGAGGACGGCGAACTCGTCGCCGCCGAGGCGGGCAACCAGATCCGCGGGGCGCACGGCAGCGGCCAGCCGCCGGCCGACCTCGACGAGCAGCAGGTCGCCGACGGCGTGCCCGAGGGCGTCGTTGACGTGCTGGAAGCGGTCCAGGTCCAGCAGGAGGAGCGCGAGCCGGGCGTCGCCGGCCCCGCGGGCCGCCCGCGCCGCGTGTACGGCGGCCTGCTCGCCCGCGTCCGCGACGAGCGCCTTGCGGCTCGCCAGGCCGGTAAGCGGGTCGAGGCGCGCCAGCTCCGCCAGCTCGGTGGAGAGCCGGGCCAGCCGGTACACCGCGTAGAGCGGGACCAGCACGAGGGGGATCAGCGCCGGGGTGGTCGCGGCGGCCGCCAGCAGGACGGGCGCGAGCAGCAGCAGGGAGCCCGTGGACAGCAGCTCGAACGGCAACCCGTGCGCGAGCCGGGCGGACCACGCGCCGCCGAAGCGCAGGTGCAGCGCCACCGCGACGGTGCCGTAGGTGACCGCGAACCAGGCGAGCGCGGCGGCCGTCACCACGGCGACGTCCGTCCACCTGGGGGCGCCGAGCGGCACCGGCCCGGCCAGCGCGGTGACCGCCCGGGCCGCGGCGAACGCGAGCGCGTACTGGCCCAGGTTGAACACCGCGCGCCAGGGCGCGTACCGCATCCGCCAGGAGGACACCGCCACCGCGCCCGCCTGCACCGCGACGGCGGGGCCGAGGCCCCATGCCAGCATGATGGCGAAGGTGAAGCAGACGGACGGGAAGATGGCGGCGCTCTGCCGCCGCCCGGGCGGGGTGAACGGCCGGGCGTCGCTGACCACGGCCAGCGCCGCCATGACCCAGAAGGCGGGCGGCAGCTCCGCCAGCCGGTCGGGCAGGGCGGCAATGGGGCCGGCGACCAGCGCACCGCCGGCGGCGACCACGACCACGACGTAGCCGAAGAACGGCGTGGCCCGCTCGCGGGGGACGGAGTTCCGCGTCGATGCGGGCTCCATGGGCACCTCCGGGGGCCGGACGGCTGGCGATGAATTCGTCGTCACCATACGAACGGACCGGAGAGGATGTGCGAAACGGGACCGACCCGGATAAATTACTCCTCGCTGCGCTGTGCCAGCGGCGCCGCCTCCGCCGGGCCCCGTTCGAGCAGCACCGTGAAGCCCGCCTCGTCGAGCACCGGCACCTTCAGCGACAGGGCCTTGTCGTACTTCGTGCCGGGGTTGTCCCCCACCACCACGAAGGCCGTCTTCTTCGACACCGAGCCGCTCACCTTGCCGCCCCGGGTCGCGATGGCCTCGGCCGCCTGGTCCCGCGAGTAGCCCGACAGGGTGCCGGTCACCACGATGGACAGCCCTTCGAGCGGCCGCGGGCCGTCGTCCGCGCGGTCCTCGGTCATTCGCACGCCGGCGTCCCGCCACTTTCCGACGACGTCGCGGTGCCAGTCCACCGCGAACCACTCCGTCAGGCTGGCGGCGATCGTCGGGCCGACCCCCTCGACCGACGCCAGCTCTTCCTCGCCGGCATCGCGGATCGCCCCGATGTCGCCGAAGTGCCGCGCGAGCGCCTGCGCGGCGGTGGGCCCGACGTGCCGGATCGACAGCGCCACCAGCACCCGCCACAGCGGGCGGGACTTCGCCTCGGCCAGGCTCTCCAGCAGCTTCACGGCGTTACTGCCCAGGCTGCCGTCCTTGTTGACGAAGAACTCGGACCGGCGCAGGTCGTCCGCCGTCAGGCCGAACAGGTCGCCCTCGTCCGCGATGATGCCGGCCGACAGCAGCGCCTGGCCCGACTTGTAGCCGAGCACCTCGATGTCGAACGCGCCCCGGCCGGCGAGGTGGAACACCCGCTCGCGCAGCTGCGCCGGGCAGGACCGGTTGTTCGGGCACCGGATGTCGATGTCGCCCTCCTTCGCCGGGCCGAGCGCCGACCCGCAGGCCGGGCAGTGCGTCGGCATCGCAAAGGGCCGGGCGTCCGGCGGGCGCAGGTCGATGACCGGCCCGAGCACCTCCGGGATGACGTCGCCGGCCTTGCGCAGCACCACGGTGTCGCCGATGAGCACGCCCTTTCGCTCCACCTCCCGGGCGTTGTGCAGGGTCGCCAGCGCCACGGTGGAGCCGGCCACCCGCACCGGCTCCAGCACCGCGAACGGCGTCACCCGGCCGGTGCGGCCGACGTTCACGTCGATGTCGAGCAGCCTGGTGGTGACCTCCTCCGGCGGGTATTTGAAGGCGATGGCCCAGCGCGGCGCCCGGCTGGTCGAGCCCAGCCGGCCCTGGATGGCCACCGGGTCCACCTTCACGACCACGCCGTCGATCTCGTGTTCGACGTCGTGCCGGTGCTCCGCGTAGTGGGCGACGTATTCCCGCACCCCGGCGAGGTCGTCCTTGAGCTGCCAGCGGTCGCTGACCGGCAGGCCCCACGCCTTCAGCACGGCGTACGCCTCGGACTGGGCCGTGGGGGCGAAGCCCCGGCGGGCGCCGATCCCGTGGACGACCATCCGCAGTGGACGGGAGGCGCTGATCCGCGGATCCTTCTGCCGCAGGCTGCCGGCGGCGGCGTTGCGGGGATTGGCGAACGGGGCCTTGCCCTGCTCCACGAGCCCCGCGTTGAGGTCCGCGAAGGCGGCGACCGGGAAGTAGACCTCGCCGCGCACCTCGACGAGATCGGGCACGTCCGCGCCGGCCAACCGGTCCGGCACCGACCGGATCGTCCGCACGTTGGGCGTCACGTCCTCACCCGTCCGCCCGTCGCCGCGGGTGGCCGCCCGCACCAGCCGGCCGCCCTCGTACGTCAGGTTGATCGCCAGGCCGTCGACCTTCAGCTCGCAGATGTACGGCACCGGGCCGCCCGCGTCCCGCTCCACCCGCTCGGCCCAGCCGGCCAGCCCGTCGTCGTCGAAGACGTTGTCGAGCGACATCATGCGCTCGGCGTGGGTCACCGGCGTGAACAGCGTGGAGAACGTGCCACCCACCCGCTGCGTCGGCGACTCCGGCGTACGCAGGGCCGGAAACTCCTCCTCGATGCCCTCGAGCTCCCGCAGCAGGCGGTCGAACTCGGCGTCGGCGATCGTCGGCGCGTCCAGGACGTAGTACCGGTACTGGTGCTCGGACAGCTCCTGCGCGAGCGCCGCGTGCCGCGCGCTCACCTCGGCCGGCGGCTCGGCGCCGGCCGCCACCTCCTGCGCCGCCGTGGGCGGTGCGCCCGCCAGCTCAGCCCCGACACCGTCCTCAGCCCCGACACCGTCCTCAGCCATCGCCGCGCTCACCCATGATCGCTGGCCTCCCGCTCGTCGCCGGCCTCCATCAACCCGCCGGCCTCCATCAACTCGCCGGCCTTGATCAATCTGCCGGCCTTCATCAACTTCCCCCGCACCGTATCCGCCCGGTACGACACCCCCGGGCAGGCGCCGCCGCGGCCGGCGCGTCGCACCCGC
>DASQDS010000227.1:0-6487 GCA_035634075.1 Pilimelia sp.
GCGGACGGCAGGCCGACCGACAGCCAGGCGAGCGCCGGCAGGGCCGGCGACGGCGGGCCGGACGAGGGCGACCGGAAGGGCGGCGACGCCCCGCGCGGGCGGGCCGGCGCACCGACGCGGGGCGAGGAGCGCAGGAACCGGTAGCGGGTCAGTCCGCCGGCCAGGTGTGCACCGGTTCGTTCGACTGCTGCAGGTCCACGTACCGCTGGAGCATGTGGTGCAGCGCCGCATCGCGGTCGAGGTTGCGGGCCCGCTGCGCGCCCCACACGGTCTCCGTCTGCCAGACGGCGCCGTTGCGCCCGGTGCGGCAGCGTTGCTCGATGACACCGAGCAGCCGGTCCCGCAGGTCGCCGGCCACGCCGAAGCGGTCGAGCCCGGCGTACGCGCACGGCAGCAGCCGCTCGAGGACCAGGTCCGTGACCTTCACCTCGCCGAGCTGCGGCCAGTAGACCGTGGCGCCGATCCCCCGGCGGGCGGCGGCGTGGAAGTTCTCCTCCGCCGTGCCGAACGCCAGCTGTGACCACACCGGACGGTCGGCCTCGGCCATCTCACGGACGAGCCCGAAGTAGAAGGCGGCGTTCGCCAACATGTCGATCACGGTGGGGCCGGCCGGCAGGACCCGGTTCTCCACCCGCAGGTGCGGCCGGCCGTCCATGATGTCGTAGATGGGCCGGTTCCACCGGTAGACGGTGCCGTTGTGCAGCCGCAGTTCCGGCAGGCGCGGCACGCCACCGCTGCGCAGCACCTCGACCGGGTCCTCGTCCTCGAGGATCGGCAGGAGTGGCGGGAAGTACCGGACATTCTCCTCGAAAAGGTCGAAGATCGAGGTGATCCACCGCTCGCCGAACCAGACCCGCGGGCGTACCCCCTGTGCTTTGAGCTCGTCCGACCGCGTGTCCGTAGCCTGCTCGAACAGGGCGATGCGGGTCTCCGCCCAGAGCTGGCGGCCGAACAGGAACGGGGAGTTCGCCCCCACCGCCACCTGGATGCCCGCGATGGCCTGCGAGGCGTTCCAGTAGTCGGCGAAACTGTCGGGGGCCACCTGGAGGTGGAACTGGACGCTGGTGCACGCCGCCTCGGGCGCGATGGAGTCCGCGTAGGTCTGCAGGCGCTCGACCCCGCTGATGTCCAGCGGGATGTCCTCCCCCCGGGCACCGACGATCTGCTCGTTCAGCACGCGGTAGCGGTCGTTGGAGGACAGATTTTCCAGTACGGTGTGCCGCGGCTGGAGGGTGGGCAGGATGCCGATGAGGGCGATCCGGGAGTCGGCCTTGCCGGCCCGGTCCGCGGCCCGTTCGAGGCTGTCCCGCAGGTCCCGCTCGTAGTCGGCGAAGCCGGTACCGTCGATCAGCCGGGGCCGGGCGTTGAGCTCGAGGTTGAACTGGCCGAGCTCGGTCTGGAACGTCGGGTCGGCGAGGTTGGCCAGGATCTCGGCGTTGCGCATGGCCGGCTCGGCGTCCGGGTCCATGAGGTTGAGCTCGATCTCGAGCCCGGTCGTCGGCCGGTCGGCATCGAACTGGAAGTCGTCCAGCATCAGCGCGAAGACGTCCAGGCAGCGGCGCACCTTCTGCCGATACCGCACGCGGTCCTCACGCGAAAAGGACCGTCGCGAGACGTCCTTGCCCATGTGCCCCCTCCCCGAGACGCACGCATCCGGAGCGCGCTGGCTCCACGTTAGGAGCGCTGGCGCTCCCGGGCTAGGGACAAACCGGGCACTACTCTGCGCACAGTGCGCGAGTGGGTGCACAGCGTTGCCGCCTGACGCGCAAGTTCTACCCGATCTACCGCCCCGGCACACGTCCGGACCGGAATTGCCCGCATGGCGCCAGTCCGGCCCGGACGTACCGGACGAACGGGCGCCATGCGACGGGAGAGGCGGCCCGCAGGCGGCCAGATCAGGGCTGGCGGACACCCTCGGCGGCGATCTCGATCTTGACCTTCTTGCCGACCAGCACCCCACCGGTCTCCAGCGCCTGGTTCCAGGTCATGCCGAAGTCCTCCCGGTCGATCTCCGTCGTCGCCGTGAAGCCGATGACCTCCTGGCCCCACGGGCTGCGGGCCAGGCCCTCGAACTCCACGGCCAGCTCGACGGGGCGGCTGACGCCCCGGATGGTCAGCTCGCCGACGAGCGTGAACTCGTTGCCGCCGCCGGTGAGCAGGCCGGTGCTGCGGAAGGTGAGCGCCGGGTACCGCTCGACGTCCAGGAAGTCTGGGCTGCGCAGGTGCGCGTCGCGGTCGGCGACGCCGGTGTCGATGCTGGCCGCGTCGATCTCGGCGGACACCGACGACTGCGCCGGGTCCTCGCCGACCACGATGTCACCGCGGACGGCGGTGAACGCCCCGCGGGCCTTGCTCACCATCAGGTGCCGGGCGACGAAGCCGACGCGGGTGTGGGCGGGGTCCAGGGCGAACGTGCCGGCGGTCGGGATGGTGAGGCCGTTCCAGGTGCGGGTGGCGACCTGTGCGATGTCGGTCATGATGGAGTCCTCCTTGGAAGCGGTGGCGCCGCCGACGAGGCGACTTACTTGAAGTAGCAACTATAGACTGAGCAATATTCCACCTGTCAAGTACTGTTAGGATGGCAGGATGAGCGAGCTGTTCGACGACGACCGGATCACCGCCTTCGGCCTCTTCGCCGAGGCGTTCGCCGGCCTGAGCAACCGGTTCTCCGCGCAGTTCGCCGAGCACGGGCTTTCCTCCGTGGAGTTCGAGGTGCTGATCAGGCTGGCCCGGTCGGCCAACCACCAGCTCCGGATGACCGACCTCGCGGCACAGACGTCGCTGTCCACCAGCGGCGTGACCCGGGTCGTCGATCGGATGGAACGCGACGGGCTCGTCTGCCGGCGGGCCTGCCCGACGGACCGGCGCAGCTCCTACACGGTCGTCACGGCGGCCGGCATGGCCCGGCTCACCGAGACGCTGCCCGGCCACCTGACCCTGATCGAGACGTGGTTCACCGGGCAGCTCCCGCCGGCGGAGCTGGCCGCGCTGCTCAGCGGCCTGCGCACGGTCCGCGATGCGGTAGCGCCGGAGGCCACCTCGGGCGCCACCGGCGACGCCGAGCCGGTCGGGGCTGTCGTACCCGGGCGCTAGCGTCCGGCCCATGAAGTACGGGTTCGTGTTGCCCCGCGGTGACGCCGGGACGGCGGCGGAGTTGGCGGCGGTCGCCGAGGCCGCCGGGTGGGACGGGTTCTTCGTCTGGGAGCCGGTCTGGGGCGTGGACGCCTGGGTGGCGCTGGCGGCCGCCGCCATGCGCACGCAGCGAGTCCGGCTCGGCACCCTGCTCACCCCCCTCCCCCGGCGTCGGCCCTGGGAGCTGGCGGGCCAGGTGACCACCCTCGACAACCTGTCCGGCGGCCGGGTGACCCTCTCGGTCGGCCTCGGTGCCGTGCACGAGGGCTGGCTGGCCTTCGAGCCCGATCCGGGGCGGCGCGTCCGGGCTGAGCTGCTGGACGAAGGGCTCGAGGTGCTGACCGGGCTCCTCGGCGGCCAGCCCTACTCCTTCGCGGGCAGGCACTACACCGTGCGACCGACCACCTTCGTGCCGCCGCCACCCCCGGTCCAGCGGCCCCGCGTGCCGATCTGGGTCGTCGGCGGCTGGCCCGCCCCCCGCTCGATGCGCCGGGCCGCCCGATGGGACGGCTGGCTGCCCAATCTGATCACCGGCCCGGGGCAGACGGGCGAGCTGACCCCGGCGCACCTCCGCGACGGCGTCGAGTGGATCAGGGCCGCGCGGGCGGCGGACGGCCTGGACATGGCCGGTTTCGACGTCATTGCCGAGGGAGCCACACCGGCCGACGACCCGGCCGACGCCCGGGCCGCCGTGGCGCCGTGGCGGGACGCCGGCGCGACCTGGTGGATCGAGGCCGACTGGACGATCCCCGAGGGCGACGTCCGGGCGTACGCGGAGCGCCGGCTCGCGGCTGGCCCTCCGCGCTGATTCCGGCGCACCGGCAGAAGTAGCGGCAGAACGCCGACCCCAGCGGGCGCAGCTTGGCCTAAAGCGGACAATACGGCTGCGGCCTCGTCTAGGGTCATCGCTTCGGGGAGGCACCGCCAAGGCGGCGCGAGCGGAGTAAGGGAACGTGCCGGGGGGCGCTCCGCTCGCGTCCCTGCGGTGTCGGTCCACGCGGGGGACGGGCGGTGGGGCCGGCTGACGCCGGGGGCGGCCGGCGCCGCCGCCCGTTGGTCGGCCCCACCCGGGTGGGCAGTGACCTATCCGGTGGGCTCGCTCGTCGGGTCCTGCAGGGGCCGGCGCTGGCGCGGCAGCCGGGCGCCGCCGTCCGCCGCACGGATCATGGCGCGTTCGTGCGCCAGGAGCACGATGCCGCCGTCCGCGCAGACGTCGTCGAGCCACTTGAGCAGGTCCGCCCGGTCCGCCGCCGCCGGCGTCGTGGCCACCGCCCGCACCAGCGCCTCCGCGACCTCCCGGAGCTCGTGTCCACCGGCGTGCGCGCGGGCCGCCGCGACGAACCGCTCCGAAGCGGTCCGCCGGTCCCCGCGCTGCACCGCGAGGTGCCCCTCGATGCTCGCGCACACCGGCGGCTCGCCGGCACGCTCCGACCGCTCCGCGTACGGCCGGCGCAGCTCCGCCACCACGGTGGCGGCGTCCTCAACGCGGCCCAGCTGCGCCAGCGCCAGCCCCACGGTGCCCAGCGCCCGCCGCCGGTGGCCCGGGTCACCGGATTCGGCCAGCAGCGCCGCCGCCCGCCGGCCGGACACCTCGGCCTCCGCGTACCGGCCCTCCAGCCGGGCGACCTCCGCCAGCGTCGCCCACGCCACCGCGCGGAGCCGGTCCTCGCCGCACTGGCGGCCGAGGCGGTCCGCCGCGGCGAGCCTGCGCCGGGCCGTTCCGAGATTGCCCGCCCGCAGGTCGTGCACGGCCAGGCCGTGCTGGGCCACCGCCACCTCGCGGGTCTGCCCCGCCCGGCTGGCGAGTGCCAGCATCCGCGCGCAGTGCTCCCGAGCCGAGCCGGCGCCGCCCACCGCCACCAGCAGCGAACACAGCACCGCACGCGCGGCCAGCTCGCCAGCGACGTCCCCCTGCCGCTGGAACGTCGTCAGGGCGGCCTCCGCACCGGCCAGCTCAGCCGCGCCGGCGCCGTGCTCGGTCGCCAGCCGGGCCGCGCCGACGGCGGCCCAGGCGCGCACGCCGGGGCTGGCATCGACCGTCCGCGGATCGTCGAGCAGCCGGCGCAGCCACCGCCGGCCCTGCACGTCCAGCCCGCGAAACCGCCACCAGCGGGGCAGGGCGGCGGCCAGCCCGAGCGCGGTTGCCGGATCGTCGTCGGCCGCGAACGCCAGGGCCGCCCAGATGTCCGCGGCCAGCTCGTCGAGCTGCGCCACGGCCGCCGGCCGGCTGGCGCCCACCAGGCGTGGCGCCAAGCGGGCCGCCAGGCCGGCCAGGACGACCGCGTGGCGGCGGCGGCCCGTGCTCGCCTCCCCCGCGCGGGCCGCCTCCTCCTCGGCGAGGTCGCGGACGACATCCAGCAGCCGGAACCGCAGCGCGCCGGTCCCGCGGGCACTGACCATGCCAAGGACGAGCAGCCGGTCCAGCGTCGGTACGAGGTCCCCGCCGGCGTGCCCGCCGTCCGGCGCGCCCTCGTCGGTGAGCACGGCCTCGGCGAGGTCCACGGACCATCGGTTGCGGAAGGTGGAGAGCCGCCGCAGCGCGTACTGCTCGTCCGGCCGCAGGAGCCGGTAGCTCGCCAGGACGGCGTCGCGCAGGGTGCCGGTCACCTCCCCGTCGGCCGCCCGACCGGCCAGGTCGAGCACCCGGTCGCCGTACCGGTCGAGGATCTCGTGCAGGCCGAGTACCCGCCCCCGGGCGGCGGCCAGCTCGAGGGCCAGCGGCAGCCCACCCAGGCGCCGCACCAGCGTGACGAGCGCACCCACCTCGTCGCCGGCCAGTGGCGCCTGGCGGATCAGCCGCAGCCGGGCCAGGAACAGTTCGACGGCGGGATACCGGCCGGCGGTGGCCAGGTCGGTTGCCGGGTCCGGCGGCGGCACGTCCAGCGGTGCGACCGGCCACACTCGCTCGCCGGCCACCCCGACCGGGCGCCGGCCGGTCGCCAGGATCTGCACCGCCGGCGCGTCCGTGGCCAGCCGGCGCAGCGCCGCGGCCACCGCGGCGGGGGCGCGCTCGACGGCGTCCACCACGAGCAGGGCCGGCGCTCTGGCGAACCGGCCCGGCAGGTCCTCGGCGCGGGCGACGCCGAAGACCGCCGCGACCGTGGCGAACACGTCGGGCTCCGTCGACCTTTCGGTGATCAGCACACCGGCCAGGCCGCCGGGGTACCGGTGGGCCAGGCGGTGCGCCACGGCGATCGCCAGGCTGCTCTTGCCGACCCCGGCGACCCCCACGAGGCTGACCGGGCCGGTCCGCTGGGCGAGGAGCGCGGTCAGCTCGGCCACCTCGCGCTCCCGGCCGACGAGTCGGACCGGCGGCGGCAGGGCCATCCCGACCGGGTCCGGCCGCCCTTCGCCG
>DASQDS010000228.1:0-3582 GCA_035634075.1 Pilimelia sp.
CGGGCGGTGGCGTCGGCGGCGAGCCGCCCGAACCACTCGCGCAGCGGCGCGATCAGCGGCTCGGGGAGCAGCCCCTGGCCGTCCACGGTGGCCTCGGGCAGCACGAACAGCGGCGCCGAGGCCAGGTCGTGCACGGCAAGCATCTGGCGCAGGTGGTCGGCGATCTCGTCCTGCGCGTCCGGCGGCACCCGGTCCAGGACCAGGGCGGTGACAGTCCCGCGCAGGCGGGCGGTGCGGAGCAGCTCCCACGGCACCGCGTCGGCGTAGCGGGCGGCGGTGGTGACGAACAACCACAGGTCGGCGGCCGCCAGCAACTGCGCGGCCAGGGCGCGGTTGGCGTCCACCACGGAGTCGATGTCGGGTGCGTCCAGGAACGCCAGCCCGGGGGTGAGCGCCGGGGCGGCGACGAGCTGGAGGGTGTGCGGGTCGCCGCTCGACTTCGCCGTCCGGGTCAGCCCCGGCAGGAGGTCGCCCTGGCGGAACCACGGGTTGTCGTTCGGGTGGCAGACCAGGACGGGGGCGCGCGTCGTCGGCCGCAGGACGCCGGACGCGCTGACCGGCGCCTGGACGAGGCTGTTGACCAATGTCGACTTGCCGGCGCCGGTGGACCCGCCGATCACCACGAGCAGGGGCGCGTCCAGCCGGGCCAGGCGCGGGAGCAGGTAGTCGTCGAGCTGCCCGACCAGGGCGGGGCCGACCCGGCGCGCGTCCTCCGCCGAGGGCAGCCGCAGTGGGTACGCGGTGGTGGCGATCGCGTCCCGCAGGCCGCGCAGCGCGGTGGTGAGGTCGTCCTCCCGGGTAGGCGCCGGATCGTGTTCCGCTGCCGTGGGGGAACCCGCACCGGTCCCGTCCTCGGCCCCGTCGCCGTTGGTCGCGTCGCCGTCGGTCGCGTCGTCGTCGTCGCCGTCGTTGGTCGTGTCGCCGTCGGTCGCGTCGTCCGTGGCGGAGTCGTCCTTGGGAGCGATCTCCTCGGTGGCCGTTTCGGCCGGTCCCGGGTCGCGTTGATCCGACGGTGGCGGTTCCTGGTCGCCGGCGGCCTGCCGTTCGGGCGCACCGGCGTCGGCGGGATCAGGCCGGCCCGCCGGGGTCCCGTCGTCGCCGGCCGGGGCCGCGGCGGTCGGGGTGGTGCGCGGGGATGGTTTCCTGGGCGCCCGCTTCGCCGCGCCCGTCCTGTCGGACGTCGCTCCACCGTCCGGTACGCCGTCGCTGAGCTGGGCATCCGGGGTGACCGCAGCCGGGGCGGCGGGCATGGCGGAGCCCGCGGCGGGTTGCTCACCGGGCGTCGTCACGGGTAAAGCGTGCCCGATCTATGCCAAGCAGACAACCGTGAGTGCCCGCCACACGCCGGGCGACTTTTCCGGCCCTGGTCATCGCCCCTTCGCCGCCGCCTCCGCGGGCGGGCACGGGGCCACCCTGAGTAAACTTGCGCTTGGTTGACTCAACCTCTTGCTTGACGCTTGCGCATGGCGTGGCACTATTGAGTCCGGTCCACTCAACTTGGGTGGCCGCCTGCACCGGCGGCGCCCATCACCTGGAGGAACAACAGACATGGCACGTGCGGTCGGCATCGACCTCGGAACGACGAATTCCTGCGTCAGTGTTCTCGAGGGCGGCGAGCCCACCGTCATCGCCAACGCGGAGGGGTCGCGGACCACGCCGTCGATCGTCGCGTTCGCCCGAAACGGTGAAGTGCTCGTCGGTGAAGTAGCGAAGCGTCAGGCGGTGACCAACCCCGATCGGACCATCCGGTCGGTGAAGCGGGAGATCGGCACGGCGTGGTCGATCGACATCGACGGCAAGAAGTACACCTCGCAGGAGATCTCCGCGCGGGTGCTGATGAAGCTCAAGCGGGACGCCGAGTCCTACCTCGGTGAGCAGATCACCGACGCGGTGATCACCGTCCCGGCGTACTTCAACGACGCGCAGCGCACGGCGACCAAGGAGGCCGGCGAGATCGCGGGCTTCAACGTCCTGCGGATCGTGAACGAGCCGACGGCCGCCGCGCTGGCGTACGGCCTGGACAAGGGCTCCAAGGAGCAGACCGTTCTGGTCTTCGACCTCGGCGGCGGGACGTTCGACGTCTCCCTGCTCGAGCTCGGTGAGGGCGTGATCGAGGTCAAGTCCACCAGCGGCGACAACCACCTCGGTGGGGACGACTGGGACGAGCGGATCATCGAGCACCTGGTGAAGACGTTCCGCGGCCAGCACGGCATCGACCTGGGCCAGGACAAGATGGCGCTCCAGCGGCTGCGGGAGGCCGCGGAGAAGGCCAAGATCGAGCTGTCCGCCGCGACCACCACCGGTATCAACCTGCCCTACATCACCGCCGGTCCGGCGGGCCCGCTGCACCTCGACATGACGCTCACCCGGGCAGAGTTCCAGCGGATGACGCAGGACCTCCTGGACCGCTGCAAGGGCCCCTTCGAGCAGGCGATCAAGGACGCCGGTGTGAAGGTGGCCGACGTGGACCACGTGATCCTCGTCGGCGGGTCCACCCGGATGCCGGCCGTCTCGGACCTGGTCAAGCAGCTCACCGGCAAGGAACCCAACAAGGGCGTCAACCCGGACGAGGTCGTCGCGGTCGGCGCGGCGTTGCAGGCCGGCGTCCTCAAGGGCGAGGTCAAGGACGTCCTGCTGCTCGACGTCACCCCGCTGTCCCTGGGCATCGAGACCAAGGGCGGCATCATGCACAAGCTGGTCGAGCGCAACACGACGATCCCGACCAAGCGCTCGGAGGTCTACACGACCGCCGACGACAACCAGCCGTCCGTGCTGATCCAGGTCTTCCAGGGCGAGCGCGAGATGGCCGCGTACAACAAGCGGTTGGGCACCTTCGAGCTGACCGGCATCCCGCCGGCGCCGCGCGGCGTGCCGCAGATCGAGGTCACGTTCGACATCGACGCCAACGGCATCGTGCACGTGTCGGCGAAGGACCTGGGCACCGGCAAGGAGCAGTCGATGACGATCACCGGCGGTTCGGCGCTGCCCAAGGACGACATCGACCGCATGATGCGCGACGCGCAGGACCACGCGGACGACGACAAGCGCCGCCGCGAGGAGGCCGAGACCCGCAACCAGGCCGACCAGCTCCAGTGGCAGACGGAGAAGTTCCTGGCCGAGAGCGGCGACAAGCTGCCCGCGGACTCCCGGGAGCGGATCAGCGAGGCGCTGGGCGAGCTGCGGAGCGCGCTCGGCGGCAAGGACATGGAGAGCATCAAGTCGGCCCACGAGAAGCTGGCGAAGGTCTCCCAGGAGGCGGGCTCGCAGCTCTACCAGCAGGCCGGCGCGGCCGGTGAGCAGGCCGGGCCGGACGACCAGGGCGCTGCGGGCGCGGGCGCCGCGGGCGGCCCCACCGCCGGCGCTGGTGGGCCCACCCCGGGCGGGGCGGACGACGTGGTCGACGCCGAAATCGTCGAGGACGACAAGAAGTGACCGGCGGGCACAACCGACCGGTCGGGCGGAGCGAGGTGAGCCGATGACCGAGAAGCCACGCGCCGGTCGCCATGCGGCCGATGAGCTCGGCACCGATCGCGTCGTGATCCGGGACAAGCGGAAGGTCGACGCCACGGGCGGTCGCCGGCA
>DASQDS010000229.1:0-2092 GCA_035634075.1 Pilimelia sp.
CTCGTGCTCGGGCGCCTGGACGACGACGGTGCCGGCGGTGTCGTAGCCGGCCCGCCCGGCCCGCCCGGCGATCTGGTGGAACTCGCGGGCGTTGAGCAGCCGGGTGCGGGTGCCGTCGTACTTGGACAGCGCGGAGAACACCACGGTGCGGATCGGCACGTTGATGCCGACGCCGAGGGTGTCGGTGCCGCAGATGACCTTGAGCAGGCCGGCCTGGGCCAGCTGCTCCACCAGCCGCCGGTACTTGGGCAGCATCCCGGCGTGGTGGACGCCGATGCCGTGGCGGACCAGCCGCGACAGCGTCGTCCCGAAGGAGGTGGTGAACCGGAAGCCGCCGATCAGCTCGGCGATCGCGGCCTTCTCCTCCCTGGTGCACACGTTGACGCTCATCAGCGCCTGGGCGCGCTCCAGCGCCGAGGCCTGCGTGAAGTGGACGACGTAGACCGGCGCCTGCCGGGTGTCCAGCAGCTCCTGGATCGTCTCGTGCATCGGCGTGGTCGCGTAGTAGTGGTGCAGCGGCACCGGGCGCTCGGCGCTGGCGACCAGCGCGGTGGGGCGGCCGGTGCGGCGGGTGAGGTCCTCGCGCAGCCAGCCGGTGTCGCCGAGGGTGGCGCTCATCAGCAGGAACTGCGCCCTCGGCAGCTCCAGCAGCGGCACCTGCCAGGCCCAGCCGCGGTCGGGGTCGCCGTAGAAGTGGAACTCGTCCATGACCACCAGGCCGACGTCGGCGTCGGCGCCCTCGCGCAGGGAGACGTTGGCCAGCACCTCGGCAGTGCAGGCGATGATCGGCGCGTCCCGGTTGACCGCGGCATCGCCGGTGAGCATGCCGACGTTCTCCGCGCCGAAGACACCGCACAGCGCGAAGAACTTCTCGCTGACCAGCGCCTTGATCGGCGCGGTGTACCAGCTGCGCCGTCCGGCGGCCAGCGCCGCGTACTGCGCGCCGGTGGCCACCAGCGACTTGCCCGAGCCGGTGGGCGTCGCGAGGACGACGTTGGCGCCGCTGACCAGCTCGATCAGCGCCTCCTCCTGCGCCGGGTACAGCGTGGTGCCGTTCGACTCCGCCCAGGCGGCGAAGGTGCTGAACAGCTCGTCGGGGTCCGCGCCGTGCGCCCGGAGGGCGGAGAGGTCGGCGGTGTCGTCGAGGAGGGGAGGGGCAGTGGCGGTCATCGTGGAGGACAGCGTGCCCGACGGCACTCCTCTTCCCGCAGGGCGCGCCGGTTCCGGTCCCCGGAGCCCGGGTAGGCGAGCGCCCGTACCGACGCCGCAACCCCGATGGAGGACCACCGTGTCCGAGCCCCGCCCCGAGTCCCAGCCCGCCCAGAAGCAGGACGTCCCCGGCACGCTGGGGGACATGGACCCCAAGCCCGACCACGGCGAGGAGAGCTACCGCGGCTCCGGTCGGCTGACCGGCAAGGCGGCGGTCGTCACCGGCGGCGACAGCGGCATCGGCCGCGCGGTCGCGATCGCGTTCGCCCGCGAGGGTGCCGACGTCCTCATCTCCTACCTCAACGAGCACGAGGACGCCGAGGACACCAAGAAGTACGTCGAGGAGGCCGGCCGGAAGTGCGTGCTCGTCCCCGGTGACCTCGCCGACCGCGCGCACCAGAAGACGATCATCCCCAAGGCCGTCGAGGCGTTCGGCAGGGTCGACGTCCTGGTCAACAACGCCGCCTTCCAGATGAGCCACGACTCGGTCGAGGAGGTCTCCGACGAGGAGTGGGACCACACGCTGGCGCTGAACCTCACGGCGATGTTCACGCTCACCAAGGACGCGCTCCCGCACATGCAGTCGGGGGCGTCGATCATCAACTCGTCGTCGGTGAACTCCGACAACCCGAGCCCCAACCTCATCGCCTACGCGATGACCAAGGCCGCCATCGCCAACTTCACCGCCAGCCTCGCGCAGATGCTGGCCGAGAAGGGCATCCGTGCCAACAGCGTGGCCCCCGGCCCGGTCTGGACGCCGCTGATCCCGGCCACCATGCCGGAGGAGAAGGTGGAGAGCTTCGGCCAGCAGGTGCCGATGGGCCGCGCCGCCCAGCCGGCCGAGCTGGCGCCGGTGTACGTGCTGCTGGCCAGCGACGAGGCG
>DASQDS010000230.1:0-10283 GCA_035634075.1 Pilimelia sp.
ACGGGCAGGCCCGCGTCCGGGCCGGCGACGGACGTGTCGGCGGACGGGGCACCCGGGGCAACATGCCGGTGAACGTCTCCACCGGGCCCGTCGGCGCCCGCCGCGGGCGCCCCGTCCTGCCGGTCCCCCGGCACCGCGCCGGCCGCCCGTTGCGTGGGCTGGGGGGCCACCTCGCAACGGGGCACACCGCGCACGGTGAAGGGGACATCTCCGGCGGTGGCGTGCCCGTCCGAGCCCACCACCCGCCAGCGGGCGACCCAGGACCCGCCGGAGCCCTGACCGTCGTCGCCGGTGACCAGGCGGGCGGTGATCCGCTCGCCCGAGGTGGAAACCCGCGTCGGGATCCGCCGCCCGCAGCCGTCGGTCACCTCGACCGTCGCCCGGGTCGTCGGACCGGTCATCCGGACGGTCACCTCGCCCGGCGGCCGGACCAGGTAGGCCCCGGCCGCCGGTGTCGAGGACACCGCGCCGTCGTGCGCCGCGGCCGGACCGGCCACGGCGAGTACGCCGGCGACGGCCAGCGCACCGGCCGCACCGACCCGGCGCACGGCGCCGCCCACCCCTGTCTGCACCCGCATGCTTCCCCCCAGCATTTCTGCCGTCCCCCAAGACGGCGCAGGGAGAAGAGTGCGGGGGCGCCCCGTGGCCCGCCTGTCGTGGCGCTGAAGCAGGCCCGCCGCGACCTGTGGCGCCGCTGAGCGGGGCGGCCCGCGGGTGGAGCGCGCGGCCGCCTATTGAGCTGAGCGCGTCCGCGCTCTCACGGCCCGCCGATCCGCGCGCCGCGGCGGCCGGCACGGGCCGTGAGTCGTCTGCGCCATCAGCTCAATAGGCGGCCGACAGCCCCACCGGGGCCGGCCAGGGGCGGCGGTCCGGCAGCCCGGTGGGCCGGCGGGCCGGCGGGCCGGCGGGCCGGCGGCCGCCGCGACTCGGGTCAAGGGTCAGCGGTCGTAGCGGTACAGGTCGTACCGGCGCATCAGGCGGACCAGGTTGGTGGCGTAGGTCGGCGAGGTGGCGTAGCCGGCGCGGTGAATGGCGATGGCGAACCGGTCCGGGTCCCGGGTGTAGCGGAACGCCGGTCGGTAGCGCGGGTTGACCGCGAGGAAACGGCCGTGGTCGGCCATCGAGCCGGCCGCGTTGCGGTACGCGCGGAACTGCGCGACCGTGCGCCAGCAGCGGCCACCGCCGCATTCCGAGGTGCCGTACGCCCGGCAGCCGACCGCGATGGGCCCGGGCGTGCCGAAGCACTTGATGCCGAAGTAGTTGTGGTCGCGCCGGGTCAGCCCGCTGCGTCCCCAGCCGGACTCCAGGATGGCCTGGGCGATCGTGACGGAGGCGGGCACGCGGTAGGCGCGGTAACTGAGGCGGGCGGAGCCGGCGACCCGCGCGACGAACCCCGCCTGGGTGGCGGCGGGCACGGTCGGCGGGAACTGCCCGCAGTAGGGCAGCGTCGGCCGCGACGGCCGCCAGGCGACCAGCGCGTCGGCGATGTGGTGGCCGCTGGACAGGAGGTCCCAGGCGTGGCTGGCCGACGCGCGCCCGGTGACCCGGTCGCCCCACTTCATGCACAGCACAGTCAACGCGGTGCCGGTGGCCAGCCGGCCGGTGCGCCGGTGGGCGACGCCCGGGCCGGCGCGCAGGTTGACCGGCCCGCCGGGGGAGGCCACGTAGGGCACCACCGGCGCGCCGCCCGCCCCGCACCACCGCACGGCGGGCCGCGCCGGCGACCAGCTGACGTAGGCGTCCGAGATGAACCGCCCGTTCGCCAGCCGGTCCCAGTAACCGGTCAGCCGCACGGGTCCGCGCACCCGCTCGCCGTACACCTGGCACTGGACCGTGAGGCGCTGGCCGTTGGCCAGCGTGCCGGCGGCGGCGGTGATGGTCGCGGGCCCGGTCCGCATGGTCAGCGGCCCGCCGGTGGTCCGCACGGTGGCTGTCACCGCCGCCTGGGCGCTGGCCGGCGCCGGTACGGCGACCGGCGCGGCCAGCAGGACGAGCACGACCAGCAACTCCCGCAGCCCCCGCATGCGTCCGATGCTATTTGCCCTTATTGGGACCCGTGTGGTTATTGGGACACTTCGCTGCCGGCCCGGGAGACGGCCCGGTCGCGGGTGGCCCACGCCACCATGAACACGGCCGTCCACGACGCCCCCAACAGCGCGGACGTCACCGTGTCGCTGGCCGGGGTCAGGCCCAGGTAGAGCCGGGCGCCGGACACGGTCACCACGCCGACCGCCGCCACCGTCCACGCCGTGACCGCCCATGGCCACCGCACGAACCGGGCGACCAGCCAGGCAAGCGTGCACATGCCGGCGGTGACGACCGTGTTCTGCGTCGACACGAACACCGCCGTGGGCGCCGGCGGCCCGTACGCCTCCGGCTGCAGCCGCTCCGCCACGACCGCCAGGATGACGAGCGGGAGGAAGGCGCCGGCCGTGCCCACCACACTGACCAGGTCCCCGCGCCAGGCCCGCGACCGCCAGCCCAGCACCGCCGCCGCCAGCGCCACCACGGCGATCAGCGCCGGCCCACTGACGACCGACACCACCGCGCGGGCCGCCGCGTCCACGTCGCTCGCCCGCTGCTCGGCCATCCACCGGGCGATCGCGTCGTCCACGACGGAGAGGCCGCTGTAGTCCACCAGCGTGCGGACGAGCAGCGCCAGCCCGAGCCCCGCCGCGAGCAGCAGCGCCAGCCCCGCGGCGAGGTTGATGAGCAGCGCCCAGCCGGGGCCGATCTGCATCGACACCAGGAAGAACAGGATCCCGAACCGCCGGCTGGCCCACCGCAGCGGCGGCAACGCCGCGGCGCGGGCGAGCAGCGCCCGGGCCGGGTCCGGGTTGCGGCCGAGCCAGCGGCCCGCCAGGACGATCGCCAGCACCGAGGCGAGCAGGATCAGCACCGCCCCGGTGGCCCGGCCCAGAATGTCGGACACCCGCTCGTACGAGGTCCCGGCCAGGTAACCGGCCAGCACGGAGGCGGCCACCCAGCTCGCCGCCCCGGCGGCGTTCCACGGCGCGAACCGGCGGTACGGCATGCCCGCGCTGCCCGCCAGGCGCGGCACGAGCGTCCGGGCGAACGCCACCCACCGGGCCGCCGCGACCCCGCGCCCGCCGAGGCGGTGCAGCATCTCCTCGGCCTTCGCCCACCGGCGCTCACCGACCCACGCGCCAAGCCGGCCGGCGCGCAGCCGCGGTCCGTACCGCCGGCCGCTGCGGAAGGCGACCCCGTCCCCCAACACCGCCGCGGCGATCATCACGGCGAGCGCCGGCACGAGCCGCACCGTCCCGAGGTACGCGAGGAACCCGATCAGCAGCAGCGTCGCCTCGCCCGGCACCACGAGCCCGAAGATGAGGGCGGTCTCCGCGGCGACGATGAGCGCGCCCACCAGGTAGATCAGCGGCGGGGGCAGGTCACCCAGCAGGCTCAGCAGCTCGTCCACGAACACCCCCGTTCATGTCGGCCGATCATGCCAAGCTTCGGACAGACCAGGATCCGGGGTGACCCCCATTTCGCCTCCGGATCTCCCACCCGGGAGGATGGAAGGCATGCAGACCCGGCCCGACCTCCGCAATGTCGCCATCATCGCTCACGTCGACCACGGCAAGACCACGCTGGTCGATGCCATGCTCCGGCAGGGCGGGCAGTTCCACGCGCGCGCCGAGATGACCGACCGCGTGATGGACTCGGGCGACCTGGAGCGCGAAAAAGGCATCACCATCCTCGCCAAGAACACCGCGATCAGCTACCAACCCAGCGCCGGCGACCCGGTCGTCATCAACATCATCGACACCCCCGGGCACGCCGACTTCGGCGGCGAGGTCGAGCGCGGCCTCACCATGGTCGACGGCGTGCTGCTCCTGGTCGACGCCAGCGAGGGCCCGCTGCCGCAGACCCGGTTCGTCCTGCGCAAGGCACTCAAGGCGCGGCTGCCCATCATCCTGGTGATCAACAAGGTGGACCGGCCCGACGCGCGGATCAAGGAGGTCGTGGACGACACGTACGAGCTCTTCCTCGACCTCGACGCCGACGAGCACCAGATCGAGTTCCCGATCGTCTACGCCTGCGCCCGCGACGGCGTGGCGTCGCTGACCCAGCCGGCGGACGGTACGGTGCCGGCGGACAGCAAGGACCTGCAACCGCTCTTCCAGACGGTGCTGGACACCATCCCCGCGCCGACATATCACGAAGGTGCCCCACTGCAGGCGCACGTCACGAACCTCGACGCGTCGCCGTTCCTCGGCCGGCTCGCGCTGTGCCGGGTGCGCGAAGGCACCATTCGCAAGGGCCAGACCGTGGCCTGGTGCCGCACCAACGGCACGACGGAGAAGGTCCGCATCTCCGAGCTGCTGATGACCGAAGGGCTGGAGCGCAAGCCGGCCGAGTCCGCCGGCCCGGGCGACATCATGGCCGTCGCCGGAATCCCGGAGATCATGATCGGCGAGACGCTTGCCGACGCCGACGACGCCCGCGCGCTGCCCCTGATCACGGTCGACGAGCCCGCCATCTCCATGACCATCGGCACGAACACCTCACCGCTGGTGGGCCGGGTCAAGGGCGCCAAGGTCACCGCCCGGATGGTCAAGGACCGCCTCGACCGGGAGCTGGTCGGCAACGTCTCGCTGCGGGTGCTGCCCACGGAGCGGCCGGACGCGTGGGAGGTGCAGGGCCGCGGCGAGCTGGCGCTGGCCATCCTGGTGGAGCAGATGCGCCGGGAGGGCTACGAGCTGACCGTCGGCAAGCCGCAGGTGGTCACCCGCGAGGTCGACGGCAAGGTCTGCGAGCCGGTGGAACGCCTGACCATCGACGCCCCCGACGACTTCCTCGGCGCGATCACCCAGCTCCTGGCGAGCCGCAAGGGCCGCATGGAGCAGCTGGTCAACCACGGCACCGGCTGGATCCGGATGGAGTGGCTGGTCCCCGCCCGGGCACTGATCGGGTTCCGGACGGAGTTCCTGACCGAGACCCGGGGCACCGGCATCCTGCACCACGTGTTCGAGAAGTACGAGCCGTGGTTCGGCGACCTGCGCACCCGCAACAACGGTTCGCTGGTGGCCGACCGGTCGGGGGTGGTCACGGCGTTCGCGATGACGAACCTGCAGGAACGCGGCACGCTCTTCGTCGAGCCGACCACCGAGGTCTACGAGGGCATGATCGTCGGGGAGAATTCCCGCGCCGACGACATGGACGTCAACATCACCAAGGAGAAAAAGCTCACCAACATGCGCTCCTCGACCTCCGAGGAGACCGAGAAGCTGATCCCGCCGCGCCGGCTGTCCCTCGAGCAGGCGCTCGAATTCTGTCGCGAGGACGAGTGCGTCGAGGTCACGCCGGCGGCCGTCCGCATCCGCAAGGTCATCCTCGACCAGACCCAGCGGGGTCGCCTGGCGGCCCGCCGCAAGCACCAGGCCTGACCGGCCGTGGCGTGCCGAAAGGCCCGTCGATCATCCTGATCGGCGGGCCTTTCGGCGGTGCTGGGTCAGCGGTCGGCCGAGGCGGGCTCTAATCGCTTGTCCCGGGCGGTCTTGACCAGGCTGGCGACCGTAGCGATGCCCAGCGTGCCCAGGATGACGGTGAGCGAGAGCCAGATCGGGATGTGCGGCGCCCAGCCGATCGGGTCGCCGCCGTTGATGAACGGCACGTTGTTCTCGGCCAGCGCATCCAGCACCAGCTTGACCCCGATGAAGCCGAGCACGACGGCCAGGCCGATGTTGAGGTAGACCAGCCGGTCGAGCAGGCCGCCGAGGAGGAAGTACAGCTGGCGCAGCCCCATGAGGGCGAACACGTTCGCGGTGAAGACCAGGTAGGGCTCCTGCGTGATGCCGAAGATCGCGGGGATCGAGTCCAGCGCGAAGATCAGATCCGTCGTGCCGATGGCCACGAGCACGACGAGCATCGGGGTGAACAGCCGCTGGCCCGTGTCGCTGACCGTGGTGAGCTTCGTGCCGTTGAACGTGGTGGACAGCGGCACCGCCCGCCGGGTCCAGCGGATCAGCACGTTTTCCTTGAAGTCCGCCTCGTCCTGCTCGCCCTGGCGGGCGAAGTTGATCGCCGTGTAGACCAGGAACGCGCCGAAGATGTAGAAGACCCAGGAGAACTGCGAGATCAACGCCGCGCCCGCAGCGATGAACGCGCCCCGCATCAGCAGTGCGAGGACGATGCCGATGAGCAGCACGGTCTGCTGATACTGCCGGGGCACGGCGAAGCGGCCCATGATGATGACGAAGACGAACAGGTTGTCGACCGACAGGCTGTACTCGGTCAGCCATCCCGTATAGAACTCACCGGCCGCCGTACCGCCGGCCGTCACCCAGATGCCGACCCCGAAGAGCATGGCGAGCGCCACGTAGAAGGTGACCCACAGGCTGGACTCGCGGACGGACGGCTCGTGGGGGCGCCGGGCTACGACCAGTAGATCCGCCAGAAGCAGCGCCGTCAGCGCCACCAATGTGACTGTCCAAACCCACGTGGGAACGTTCACTACAGACCTCCGGCAGACACGAGACATCGCTCCGCCGGCTCGCCCCCCGCAGGTGAGCGTCCCAGGAACGCGGCGATGTGACTATGGTGACTGTCGGAGGTCTCTCCCGCCGCCCGAAGGCGACCGACGGTGCCGGGTCACGACCGCGGGCCGGACGTGACCGTGTTGACGACATCGCCGCGAGGGATACTCCCCTCCCTGTCGAACTCCATTGTTGCCTACTCCGGGGGGCGTCTGCACGAGGGGCTCACCACACCACCCGCAAGGCGTCCTAGGAGGCTATTGGGGTGGGCACCGTTGGCCCCCTGCCGAGAGTGGCTCGGGGCGGCCATGCGAGGCTGCCCCCATGGTGCTTGAGGTTGCGCTGATCGACATCGCCCCGGGCCGCGAGGACGAGTTCGCCGCCGCGTACGCCAAGGGTCACCCCATCCTCGCGGAGACGCCCGGCTGCCGCTCCGTGCGAATGACGCGGGGCATCGAGTCCCCCCAGCGCTTCGTGCTGCTGGTGGAGTGGGACACGGTCGAGGACCACGAGGAGAACTTCCGGGCCACCGACCGCTTCACCCGCTGGCGGGAGCTGATCGGGCCGTACTTCGCCGCGCCACCCCAGGTGGAGCACTTCACCGACGTCCCGGCTGCCTGACCAGCCCGGGCCCGGGAGCGCCCGACCGGCGGCCGTTCTGGCCGCGGCTGTGGCGGCGGGCCGATGCCCGGCGCGGGCCACCGGCGTGATGAAGCCCACTCCGCCGGCGGACCGGGTCAGCGGAGGGCGGCGACCGGTCGGGTCCGTCGATCGCCGCCGGGCCCGCCGCGTCAGCGCACGCCGGCGACGTCCATCCCCCGCAGCTCCTTCTTCAGCTCCCCGATCTCGTCGCGGATCCTCGCCGCCAGCTCGAACTGGAGCTCGCGCGCGGCGTTGAGCATCTGGTCGTTGAGCTCCTGGATCAGCTGGGCGAGGTCGGCGCGGGCCATGCCGGCCCGGGATGGCGTCGCCGCCGACCGCCCGCGGGAGCGGGTCTCCGGCACGGGCGCCTTGCCGCGGCTCATCTGGCGGCCGCCGCCGCCCACGATCGCACCGCCGGGACCGTGGCCGGCCAGGGCGCCCTCCGTGTCCTCCGCGTCGCGGTAGATGTCGTCCAGGATGTCGTGGATCTTCTTCCGGAGCGGCTCGGGACTGACTCCGTTGGCCTCGTTGTGGGCGACCTGCTTGGCCCGGCGGCGGTTGGTCTCGTCGATCGCCTCCGCCATCGAGGGGGTCATCTTGTCGGCGTACATGTGCACCTGGCCCGAGACGTTGCGCGCCGCCCGGCCGATGGTCTGGATCAATGAGCGCCCGCTGCGCAGGAAGCCCTCCTTGTCCGCGTCGAGGATCGCGACAAGCGAGACCTCGGGCAGGTCGAGGCCCTCGCGCAGCAGGTTGATGCCGACGAGCACGTCGTAGTCGCCCTTGCGGAGCTCCCGCAGCAGCTCCACGCGGCGCAACGTGTCGACCTCGGAGTGCAGGTAGCGCACCCGGATGCCGTGCTCCAGCAGGTAGTCCGTGAGGTCCTCCGCCATCTTCTTGGTCAGCGTGGTGACCAGGACCCGCTCGTCGCGCTCGGTGCGGACCTTGATCTCGTGCATGAGGTCGTCGATCTGCCCCTTGGTGGGCTTGACGATGACCTCCGGGTCGACCAGGCCGGTCGGCCGGATCACCTGCTCGACGTACTCCCCCTGCGCCTGCTGCATCTCCCACGACCCGGGGGTGGCGGAGAGGAAGACCATCTGGCCCACCCGCTCCAGGTACTCGTCGAATCGCAGCGGCCGGTTGTCCGCCGCGCTCGGCAGCCGGAAGCCGTGCTCGATGAGGATGCGCTTGCGGGAGGCGTCGCCCTCGTACATGCCGCCGATCTGCGGGATCGTGACGTGCGACTCGTCGATGACGGTGAGGAAGTCGTCGGGGAAGTAGTCGAGCAGGCAGTGCGGTGGGCTGCCCGGCGCCCGCCCGTCGATGTGCAGCGAATAGTTTTCGATGCCGGAGCAGAACCCGACCTGGCGCATCATCTCGATGTCGTAGGTGGTGCGCATCCGCAGCCGCTGCGCCTCCAGCAGCTTGCCCAGCCGTTCCAGCTCCGCCAGGCGCTCGGCGAGCTCGACCTCGATGGCGTTGATCGCCCGCTCCATGCGCTCGGGCCCGGCCGCGTAGTGGGTGGCCGGGAAGATCAGTAGCTGGTCGACCTCGCGGACCACGTCGCCCGTCAGTGGGTGCAGGTAGTAGAGCCGCTCGACCTCGTCGCCGAACATCTCGACCCGGATGGCCAGCTCCTCGTACGCCGGGATGATCTCCAGCGTGTCGCCCCGGACCCGGAACGTGCCGCGGTTGAACGCCACGTCGTTGCGGGCGTACTGGATGTCGACCAGCCGGCGCAGCAGCGTGTCCCTGTCGAACTCCTGCCCGACGCGCAGCCGCACCGCGCGCTCCAGATACTCCTCCGGGGTGCCCAGCCCGTAGATCGCCGACACCGTGGCCACGACGATCACGTCGCGGCGCATCAGCAGCGACCGCGTGGCGGAGTGCCGCAGCCGCTCCACCTCCTCGTTGATCGAGGAGTCCTTCTCGATGTAGGTGTCGGTCTGCGGGATGTACGCCTCAGGCTGGTAGTAGTCGTAGTAGGAGACGAAATACTCCACGGCGTTGTGCGGCATCAGCTCGCGGAACTCCTTCGCGAGCTGCGCGCACAGGGTCTTGTTGGGCGCCAGCACGAGGGCGGGCCGCTGGAGGCGCTCCACCAGCCAGGCGGTGGTCGCGCTCTTGCCCGTGCCGGTCGCGCCAAGCAGGACCGTGTGCCGGTCGCCGCGCCGGACCCGGCGCTCGAGGTCGTCGATCGCCGCCGGCTGGTCGCCCGCCGGCTGGAAATCGCTGACGACGGTGAACCGGGCGTCCAGCCGCGGAATCCCGCCGAGGGCGGCCGCCGTCGGCGGGGCCGCAGGGTGGTGGGAGGCCGCGCGATCGTGGAGGGCGGCGGGGTTGTCGAGCGCCATGCCAACCACCGTACGCCGGGGGTCCGACAACCCGGCCGGCCTGTGATCTCCTTCGATATTGCGATTGTCTGCGCAAGATCACTTCGTTACCGTAAACCAGTAGGCCGCTCGCGGCGGCCGACCGGGTCCTCGACGGGCCATTTCACACCGGCCCGTCGCTCCCGGCGCACGGGTCTGCTGCCCCGGTCATCGCCGGCGAGCGCACCCGACGCGGTCGCGCCAAGGCGCGCACCGGCCGCCGCGAGCGCCCCTTTCCGTCCGTCGCGGGGTGGCAGACGGCGCCGGCACCGCCCCACCGCCGCGTCACCTCGCGGTGCTCCGGCGCGTTCAACCCCCCGTGAAGGCCCACTCCCCCGCACGCTCGGACCGGCGCCGGTTCGTCGCCCTCCTGTTCGTCGGCCTGCTGGCGCTGAGTTCGGTCGCCGGCCTCGCCCAGGGGCTGGTCTCCTGCCAGGCCCCCGCCGACCGGCGGGACACAAGCCGCCCGCTGTCCGAGGTGCAGGCCCGCCGGCTGGCGGACATGCGCCTGCAGAATCTGCGCGACGGGCGGTCGGGCCTGCGCGCCACCATCGGCCCACCCGGGCGGGAGCTGCGGATCGCCGGCTGGGTGGACTGGCGGCGGCCGCTGGCGTACCTGCAGGGGACCTCCGCCGCCGCGCCCGCGGCGGCGGCCGGCGGCGACCCGCTGCGGCCGGGCACCGGACGCCCGGGCCGCGGCCCCGTGGAAGGGTTGGTGCAGGCCGTTCCGGGGGTGATCGCCACCCGGGTCGGCCCCGCCGACGCC
>DASQDS010000231.1:0-3228 GCA_035634075.1 Pilimelia sp.
ACCGGCCCGGGGACCACCATCGCCGGCCGGCGCAGCGCCAGAGCCCGCCGCAGGGTCGAGGTGGCGCCGCTGCGGGCGGCCGCCTCCACCAGCACCGTGCCGCAGGTCGCGGCGGCGATCAGCCGGTTGCGGATGAGGAACCGGTGCCGGTGCGGTTCGGCACCCGGTGGCCACTCGCTGATCAGCAGGCCGGCGTCAACGATGCGGTCGAACAGGGCCGCGTTCCCCATCGGGTACGGCCGGTCGACCCCGCAGGCGAGCACCGCCACCGTCGGGCCGCCACCGGTGAGGGAGCCCCGGTGCGCCGCCGCGTCAATGCCGTACGCGCCACCGGACACGACCGTCCACCCCCGCTCGGCCAACCCGTAGGCGAGGTCCGTGGCAACATGGTCGCCGTACGCGGTCGACGCCCGCGACCCCACGATGGCGACCGAGCGGTCCAACGTCTCGGCGAGCGGCAGCGCGCCCCGCACCCACAGGCACAACGGCGGCGCGTTCTCCCGCTCCACGCGGCGGTCACCCGTCGCCGGCAGCGCGGCCAGGCGTTCGACGGGTGCCGGCCAGTCCGGGTCCTCGGGGGTGGCGATGCGCGCGCCCAGCCGTCGGGCGCGGCCGAGTGCCTCCTGTGCCACGCGGCGTGGATCAGCGGTGGCCACCCGGGCCGACACCGCCTGCCGCAGGGCGGAATCCGCGGTGTCACCGGCCAGCAGGTGCGCCAGCGCCGCCACCGGCCCGACGCTGGACACCAGGGCGTGCACCGACCGCGTGCCCGGCTCCGCCAGCCACGTCAGCGCCACCCTCGCCAGCACGGCGGCATCGCGGTCGCCGCTCACGTCGCCTCCCCGGTGCGCAGCCCGGCGGCCTCGCCCACGTCGCCGGCGTCCGGCTGGCCGCGCCCGTCCAGGTCCGCCACGGTCCACGCGAGCCGAAGGACCCGGTCGAACCCACGGGCCGAGAGCGCGCCCGAATCGAGCCGCGCCCGCAATGTGCGGGTGCGCGCCCGGGGGAGCTGCCACGGCGGCCGCCGCAGCACGGGCCCGGGCACGTCGGCGTTGGTCCGCCAGCCGTGCCCCGCCCACCGCGCGGCGGCCGCCGCCCGGGCCTTGGCCACCCGTTCCGCCACCACGGCCGACGATTCGGCGCCCGCCGGGTCCGCCATCAGCTCGACCGCCCGCAGCGGGGTGAGGTGGACCTGGATGTCGATGCGGTCGAGCAGCGGGCCGGAGAGCCGGCCGAGGTACCGGCGGCGGGCCAGCGGCGTGCACTCGCAGTGTGTGTCGCCGGCGGGCTTCGCGCAGGGGCACGGGTTGGCCGCGAGCACAAGCTGCACCCGGGCCGGGTAGTCCGTGCCGCCGTTGGTGCGCGCCAGCCGGACGTAACCGGTTTCCAGCGGCTGCCGCAAGGCTTCCAGTGCCCGGCTGCTGAACTCCGGCGCCTCGTCCAGGAAGAGCACACCGCGGTGGGCCAGCGAGATGGCGCCGGGGCGGGCGAGCCCGGAGCCGCCGCCGACCAGCGCCGGCACGGTCGCCGTGTGGTGCGGGGCCTGGAATGGTGGTTGCCGCAGCAGGCAGGCGCCCGCGGGCAGCACGCCGGCGATCGAGTGCAGCGCGGTGACCTCCAACGCACCGCCGTCGTCCAGCTCGGGCAGCACCGACGGCAGTCGCCGCGCGAGCATCGTCTTGCCTGCCCCGGGCGGGCCCAGCAACGCGACGTGATGCCCGCCGGCGGCGGCCACCTCGATCGCCCGCCGGCCGAGCGCCTGCCCGGCGACATCGGCGAGGTCGGGTCCGTCCGCGGCGGGGGCCGGACCGGCGGCCTCGGCCTCGAGCAGCGGGGTGCCGTGGCGGACGAACGCGACGAGCCGGTGGAGCGTGTCGACGGCCCGGACCCGCACGCCGGGCACGAGGGCGGCCTCGCGGGCGTTGCCGAGCGGCACCACGGCCGCCTCGACCCCCGCCCGTCCGGCCGCCGCCACCATCGGCAGCACACCACGGACCGGGCGGACGGTGCCGTCGAGCCCCAACTCGCCGATCAGGCCGACGCCCTGCAGGGGCGCCAGGGGCAGGTCGCCGGCGCTGGCGAGCACGGCCGCGGCGATCGCCAGGTCGAAGCTCGACCCGTGCTTCGGCAGGGTCGCCGGCAGCAGGTTCACCGTGATCCGCCGGGTGGGCCAGCTCTGCCCGGAATTCACGATGGCGGCACGGACCCGGTCCCGCGCCTCGTGCAGAGCGGTGTCGGGCAACCCGGAGAGGGCCATGGCCGGCAGCCCGTTGGAGAGATCCGCCTCCACCTCCACAAGGTGCCCGGTCATACCCACCAGCCCCATGCTGATCGTCTTCGCGTAGCTCATCCGGTCGCCCGGCCCATCAGAACGCCCCACGCAGGTGCTCGACGCGGGCGGTGCCACCCGGGTCGGCGCGCACGGAGACGACGTCGAAGCGGACGTCCGCGGCCCGTACGCCGGTCGTGGCGAGCCACTGCGCGGCGAGCCGCCGCAACCGGCGTACCTTGGCCGCGCCGATCGCGTCCGCGGGCGTGCCGTAGCCCGCCCCGCGCCGCGTTTTGACCTCGATGAAGACAACCGCCGGGCCGTCCCGGGCGACGATGTCGATCTCGCCCTGCGGGCCCCGCCAGTTGCGGTCGAGGATCACCATGCCGGCCTCGGTGAGGTGCCGGGCCGCCAGCCCTTCGCCGTGCGCGCCGACGGCCTGTGTCGCCTTCGTCATGGGCACAGGCTCGTGCCGGACCGGCCGCGGGCCAAGCCGGCGCGGGCCAAATTGTGGACAGCGGGACCCCCTGTGGATGACGGCCCGATCTTGTTCCGCGTGTGCTACGTGCATGGCGCTGACCAGGACTTTCGGTGATCGGCCGCGGGCGCCGATCGCGACCGGTGTCGACGCCGGCCGGCGCGGACAGCGACGGCCACGACCGTCGACGGTGGCGGACCGCAACTCGAGTGGCATACGGTGCGGCCCCGTGGATGGACAACGCGACTACGCCGACGAGCCCCAGGACCGCTGGTACGTCCCGGACGAGCGGTGGGACCGCCGGCCCGACACCGCCGACACCGCCCCGCTGGACCCGCCGCGCGTGCCGGAGCCGCGCCTGCCGGCCGGCGCGGACGTGGGCGGCCAGCCCGGCGAGGAGCGGCAGCCACCGCCGATCGGTTACGGCGAACCGTACGGCGGCCGCGGCCAGGTGACCCCGCCGCCCGGGTTCGAGCCGATC